>JAKRSG010000345.1 GCA_022402405.1 Bacteroidia bacterium
CTAGATCGGTATTGCGGTCGGTGCCCAAGAGCTCTGCATCGTACTCGCGTTTATCGTTTAAGATAACTTTGATTTTGGAGGCACCATCAATAACGTGATTATTGGTAACAATGTATCCATCAGAAGAGATGATAACACCAGAGCCAGAGCCTCTTCTTTCGCGTTGAGGCATTTCGAATCCACGGAAAAATCCGCCAAAAGGATCCATTTCCATGGAGTTCTGACTAGCAGGAACGGTAGTTAAAATATGAACCACAGTTGGGGTAACTAGTTCGGCAACGGCTACAAAATCTGGATTAGAACCTTCATTTAGATTGGCAAATTTGGCCACATATTCTGATTCAAATTTACTTTGATTATCGTGGCTAATAAGTTTGTAAAGTCCAATGGCAACCAAGCCTCCCAGACTTGCTACCACAAGCATTCCAATATATTTTTTCATGTATTTTTAGTTTTTTCTCAAATTTTCAAAAATCATTCCAAGCTACAAAATGACAGCAATATCTGACAAAATTGAATATAGCTTTGAAAACTTGAAACGAAGTAAAAGGTTTTTAAAGTATGATTGTATAAAGAAAATTCGGTTTTTGTACACGGAAGGTGGAGTAGTTAATTTTAGGGTTATATCGGAATTTATGAATAATTTAACGAAGTTTGTAAAATCTATATGCATTTTTCTCACGATAAACATCAATATTATTTTGAAAAGTATCTCCGCAATGAGATGAAAGGAGAGGAGTTGCAGTTATTTGAAGCAAAGCTTCAATCGGATGCTTCCCTCAAAAAGAGTTTTGATTTTTATTTAGCCAACCGCACAGAAATTGTGGCAGAAGAATTGGCCGAATACGATGAGCCAGAAATTATGAAAAAGAAACCTCAGAGATGGGGCTGGCTTATGGCAAGTTTTTCTATTATTGCCTTAGTTCTTATCATTGATTTTTATTTAACAGATTCATACGAGCAGCAGCAAAATGCCAAACGAAAACCATTTTTAGAAACCATAAATGTATTTAGGTCTGAACCCAAAACTGAAAGTACAGATAGCCAACAAAAGAACCAAAAGAACAGAGAAAATAAAAAAGTTATTCCAGAGGAATATACTCAAAATGAGGATAGTTTATTAGGAGTATTAGATGCTCAGTTAAACGAGTTTACTAACAAGGGAGAGATGAGTATAGAAGGCGATTATTTTGTAGTAGATTCTTTGTTTAAAGTACTAGAAAATGCTCAGTTAAATGAGCGATTACGGACATTAAAAACGGTAACAGATTCTTTGCTTGCCGATTCTACTTTAGAAGACTTGGCTAGGCAAAGTTTCTTTCATAATCCACATTTAATAACCCGACAGTTGTTGGTAGAATACTGGGATTCACCTATACATATTAGAGGGTATTTGTACACCGGCAAAAAGCTATTGGTATATGGCATAGATCCAGAAGAGGAAATTTATTTAACCTATTCAGAGAAAAATAAATCGTATTACCTTATCTTACACAAACAAGCATTTTATTTATTTCCCAACAATCGTTTTCAAAAGCTAGCACACTAGGCATGAAGTTTTATAAATATCAAGGTACTGGGAATGATTTTATAATCATAGACAACAGAAAAGGTGAGTTTCATTTAGATAACAAAAGCGCTATTGAGCAATTGTGCCATAGAAGATTTGGGATTGGTTCAGACGGATTGATTTTACTGCAATTAGACGATACTGGCGCTTATTACATGAAATATTATAACAGTGATGGCGCCGAGAGCAGTATGTGTGGAAATGGCGGTAGGTGCTTTGCTCAGTTTATATTCGACTTAGGATTAGCCGAGCAAGAAGTTGAGTTTTTGGCCATAGATGGAAAACATCGCGCACATAAAATGGTTTCTAATGAGGGTGAATCGTGGATTGCTTTAGAGATGATTCCTGTAAAGGAAGTGAAAAAAATTACCGAAGAAGTATTCGAATTAAATACAGGCTCTCCGCATTATGTTGCTTTTGTAAATCAGCCTGTTTCTGAACTTGAGCTAATAACAAAAGCCAAGGCTATTAGATACAATGAGCCATATACTCAACAAGGTATTAATGTAAATTATGTAAACATGCTTGGTCTCAAAGATTTGTGCATGCGTACATACGAACGAGGTGTAGAAGATGAGACTTTTTCTTGCGGAACAGGGGCTACGGCTGCAGCCTTATCTGCAGCTTTATTTGCCGATTTGCCTGCGGGAAAACACAGCACTCAAATAGAAGTACCGGGAGGTAAATTGGCGATACAGTTTTTTATTTCTGCCGATAAAAAAAGTTTTTCCGATATTTGGCTAATGGGTCCTGCTAAACAGGTTTTTATAGGAGAGTTTTAAGAAAATAAATATAGCAAAATTCTTGCATGCTATTTTTATTTTGTCTTATCTTGCCCCACTTAAAGTGCCCTGTAATTGATAGTCGTAAACACTCAACCATTTGCTTTAATTTATGGATTATTTCAACACCCATTTTTGGGGGTTGTATTGGAGCCTCATGTGGTTCAAGTAAACAGCAAAGGCGCGTTTACGCTTACGCATCAGCGCGTATTTACAAAAACAGCAGATTATTTCGACAAGGCCTTAAATAGTGAAGATTATGAGTTAATAAAACTCTTAGATGAGGTAGATGATGACTTTATTTTCAAGAAATTTTATAAAGATCCCAAGAAGAAAATTCGCACATCCGAATTTTTCTCCAAGCATTGCAGCAAGGAATTAATGGAAGACAAAATTCGTCCGTTTATTGAAGAGCGGATGAATAAAGTTTTGCTGCGTTTGCGAGGAAGAACTATTTATAAAAATGGGAACGATAATAATCCTACTTCAGTAAAAATTACAGTAGGAGAGGAGCAGGCTAATATTTGGTTTCATTTTAAAAACAATCCTGAAGGTATTAGGTATTACCCAACCTTAAGGTATAAAAATCAGAAAGTAGAATTTATATATAAAGGCGCGCAGATTGTGTCGTTATCGCCTGCATGGCTGTTGGTAGATAATCACCTTTTTGATTTTGAAAAAAATGTGGATGGCAAAAAGCTTTTGCCATTTATGAGCAAGCGTTTTATACAGATTCCAAAGAAAACCGAGGAGACTTATTTAAACAAATTTGTACTCCAGTTGGTAGAAAAGTATGATGTAAAAGCAGATTGTTTTAAGATAAATCACTTGCCATCCTTTGGCTATCCGATGCTAAACATGCAAGATTTGTTTGAAGATGAGGTGGCGTTACGACTTCAATTCAACTATGCAGATATTAGCTTCGATTACGATTCTGACCAAGATGTACATGCGCAATTAATAAAACATGAAAATGAATATGTTTTTAATCGTGTAGCCCGAAACAGAAAGTGGGAGGAAGGCAGAGCTAAGGTATTAGAAAAGTTGGGTTTAAGACATACACAAGGTGCTTTTTTTACCCTGCAAAATCAAGAACTTGCTGCACCTAAATCTGGCATACTTGGCACGGGCGCAGTAAACAAATATGCTTTTTTAGACTGGCTGAACCAACATTTTGAAACGCTAAAAGACAATGGAATCGAATTAAAGCAAGACAGTGAACGAAGCAAGTTTTATATTGGTCCGAGAGAGCTTAAAATAGAAGTAAACGAGCAAAAAGACTGGTTTGATGTGCGCGCTGTAGTGCAGTTTGGAGAGTTTACTTTTTCGTTTTTGTCGCTCAGAGAATACATTATGAAAGGCAAACGTGAGTTTATTTTGCCCAACGGATTAATTGCTATTATACCAGAAGAATGGTTTGGAAACCTAACTGGCATCTTTGAGTTTAGCATGAGCGAAGATGAGATTAAGATTGAAAAGCATCATATAGGCTTGTTAGAAGATATTTCTCAGGGAGGAGGCAGGTACATAAAGTTGAGTGAAAAGCTTAAGCATTTAATTGAGTATGGTTCTTTACGCGATATGGAATTACCTCAGTTTTTTAAAGGAACTTTGAGGCCTTATCAAAAAGCTGGATTTGATTGGTTCTACTTTTTAAAAGACAATCATTTTGGTGGATGTTTAGCCGATGATATGGGTTTAGGAAAAACCATTCAAACCCTTGCCCTCATTCAGAAAGAGCGTGAGTTATATTTAGAAAGCATTGGTACCCAAGTTGTGCCTGAACCTAGTTTGTCTGAAATCGTTTTTGAAGATCGCAAGTCAAGCGGACCAGCCGTTCAGTTGAGTATATTTGATCAAGTGGAGTGGGTTCAGACCGAAAAAAAGGAAGCCCAAGTAAGCGCACAAAACCAAGTAAGCAACAAAGAATTGTATTTGCAAACGGGAGGTGTGTTGCATCATAGTTTAAGTAAGTCGGGCGAGGCAAAAAATGTAACTTCTAATTCTATCAGAACTTCTTTAATTGTGGTGCCAAATTCGTTAATTTATAACTGGTTTCACGAGGCTAAGAAGTTTACTCCTGGATTAAAAGTGTTGATTTATACAGGCATAAATCGCATTAAGAGCACCAAGCAATTTGCCAATTACGATTTGGTAATTTCCACTTACGGCACCGTGCGTGTAGATATAGATATACTAAAAGAGTTTGTATTTAACTACATAATTTTAGATGAAAGTCAGGCCATAAAAAACGCGCACTCGCAAGTTTCTAAAGCGGTAAAAGTATTAAAGAGCGTTCGCCGATTGGTGTTAACGGGTACGCCCATAGAGAACAGTGTTCAAGAGTTGTGGAGCCAGTTATCGTTTGTAAATCCGGGCTTACTAGGCAGTTTGAGTGCTTTTCAGGATAGGTTTGTAACGCCTATAGAAAAGCAAAAAGATGTGGTAAAAATGCAACAGCTTAAGGCCATTATCAATCCGTTTATTTTGCGCCGAACCAAGGACCAAGTTGCCACAGATTTGCCTGCAAAAATGGAGCAAGTGGTATATTGCGAAATGAGCGAAGAACAAACCGAGGCCTACGAAAAAGTTAAATCGCATTACCGTAACGAAATTCTAAAAGTTATAAAAGACATGGGGATTGTTAAATCGCAGTTTACCTTGTTGCAAGGACTTACAAAACTGAGGCAAATTGCTAATCATCCTTTGTTAATAAATCCAGATTTTACAGGCGAAAGTGGCAAGTTTACAGAAGTAACAGAGATGGCTCAAACGGCCATGGCAGAAGGTCATAAAGTGCTAATTTTTTCGCAGTTTGTGAGTCAATTAACCATTTATAAAAATTGGTTCAGCCAGCAAAAAATTGCCTTTTGTTATTTAGATGGTTCTATGAGCAGTGAAGCCAGACAGCAAGCTGTGCAACAGTTTCAGGAAGGCGACTTCCCGTTCTTTTTAATTTCATTAAAAGCGGGTGGTTTTGGTTTGAACCTAACCAAAGCAGATTATGTGTTTATGTTAGACCCATGGTGGAACCCTGCTGTAGAACGACAGGCAATTGATAGAGCGCATAGGATTGGTCAGACACAACATGTGTTTATCTATAAATTTATTAGTAAAGACACCGTTGAAGAAAAGATATTGGCATTACAAGAGAAAAAGAAATTACTTGCAGATTCGATGATAGAGACGGATGAATCTATCTTTAAGCAAATTGATGTAGACGAAATATTAGAATTATTAAACTAGAAATTACATGAAAAATAAAAGAGAAGAACTATTACAAATGAGGGCTCAGGCCTTGCTAGGCGGAGGAGAAGAGCGTATTGCATCTCAGCATAAAAAGGGCAAGCTTACGGCTCGTGAGCGCATTCATTTTTTTATGGATGAAGGAAGTTTTGAAGAGATTGGGGCTTTTGTTCAGCATCGTAGTTCTGATTTTGGAATGGAGAAGCAGAAGTTTTTAGGTGATGGTGTGGTAACTGGTTATGGCACTGTTAACGGACGATTAACCTATGTTTTCTCGCAAGATTTTACGGTATTTGGAGGCTCTTTGT
>JAKRSG010000346.1 GCA_022402405.1 Bacteroidia bacterium
CGACGCTCTTCCGATCTGACCTGCGTAGCGATATTCTACAAGAATTTGAAAAGGCCTTAAATGAAAGCAATGGCAATAGCATCGAACGTATTCTAAATTTTGTAGTGGTAGGTGGAGGTCCAACCGGAGTTGAAACAGCCGGCGCACTAGCCGAGATAAAGAAGCACGTATTGCCATCTGATTACAGCGAATTAGACGCCAATAAAATGCAAGTTTATTTGGTAGAAGCTGCCCCAAGAGTATTGGCTGCTATGAGCGAAATTTCTTCTAAAAAAGCAAAAGATTTTTTAGAAGAACTAGGTGTACATGTTTTAGTAAATACTTCTGTTAAAGAATACCAAGCTCAAACAGGAGAGCTGCTGTTAAGTTCGGGTCAGACCTTAAAAACAGATACTGTTATATGGAGCGCCGGTGTAAAAGGAAAAACTATTCTCGGATTGCCTGAAACTATAATAGCGCGTGGCAATCGCTACCAAGTAGATGCTTATAACCGAATAGAAGGATTAAAAAACATTTTTGCTATTGGCGATATAGCCTACATGACAAGCGACAAAGCCTATCCTAACGGTCATCCTATGGTGGGGACGGTTGCTCAACAACAAGGAAAATTATTGGCCAAAAATATATTAAATGAACTAGCAGGAAAACCGCTGAAACCCTATACATACTTAAACTTAGGGAGCATGGCAACGGTTGGCCGACATAAAGCAGTACTAGAAGTATTCGGAATAAAGCTCCAAGGGTATTTAGCTTGGTTAGGTTGGATGTTTTTACATTTAATGTTGCTGGTAGGTTTTAGAAGCAGAATCATTGTTTTTACCAATTGGATGTGGAATTATTTTAGCTACCAAAGAGCTATTAGAATTATAACTAGACCCTTTATTCCGAAGTAGGATTTTTGAATAAATTCCCTTATAAAAATACCTAATTCTAGGTATTTTTTGCTTTTTAAAATTTCGTTTGATTTGTTTTAAGTCGGTTTTGGGCCAAAGAAATTGGTTCAGGCCGAATGATTTTAAAAACAAGTTGAACGATGTGCTTATGCTTAAAAATGTTACTTTTTTATTCTTTTTATTAGTGTTTTCGTTGCTTGCATTTGCCCAAAAACCAAAGGAAATTAAAGAAAGTGGTACTTGTAAAATGCGCATTGAAAAAACGATGAGCGAGGCAGATGCCGAGCGTATTTGTATTGAACGCGCCAAAATTGATGCCATTGAAAAAGCATTTGGTCAGACCATTATCCAAGGCAATTCTACCTATATCAAAAACAAATCTACAGGCGAGCAAACAGAGAGTTCTAATATCTTTAGTAATATATCAGAGTCGCTTGTAAATGGCGAATGGATTGAAGACTTAAAAAAACCAGAAATAAAGAAATTTTTGGATAACAATGAACTGTGGATACAAGCGGATGTTTACGGACTTATTAGAGAGGTTAAAAGTATTCCAATTGCCTTTCAAGCTACGCCATTAAATTGCACCAATACTACCTGTAAAACCACTGTTTTTAGGGATGGAGACGATTTTTATCTATATTTTAAAGCACCCGAAGATGGCTATATTTCGGTGTATTTAGACGACCCAGAACAGCAAAAAACGTTTAGGTTATTGCCTTATAAATCTGAAAAAATCAAGACCACTAATTATCCTGTAAAAGCAGATAAAGAATATATCTTTTTTAAGGCAGATAATAAAGCAGGAAATGAATTAATAGATGAGTTATCTCTTGCGTTGAACAATAGTAAAATTCCGGAGATGAATAAGATTTTTATCTTGTTTAATCCTAAGGAGGAATTTGGCAAGCCTATGTTAAATGATAACAGCTCTGCTACTCCAAAAACCGAGACGCCTCTAGAGTTGGCTAGCGAAGATTTTCAGCGATGGTTGCAGCTTACCAGAAAAGGCACCAATATTCAACTCATGAGTATCATATTAACTATTAATCCTAAATAATTTTTGGTCTGAACCAAATCCTTAATAGAAAATTCAATAGAAAATTAATAACACTTAAAAACAAAACAACATGAAAAGAATCATTTCTATGATGGTGGCAGTAGCCATCGTTGCGGTGGCTAATGTGGCCTCTGCGCAAAACGCTAAGTTTAAATTTGTGAAGGTAGCGAGAGATACCAAAAAAGAGGTAAAACGCTTAGAAAAAGATGGCTGGAGAAATCTTCCTGGTGATACGCCTATTGGTCAGCAATTAAACAATGCTTGGGCCAAAGAAGGAGAGATAGATGATGAAGGTTTGCCAAAATGGGTAGTAGCAACTGGAGAGGCTGTAGCCGAATTTCAATCTACGGCCGAGATGCAAGCTTTAGAATTAGCCAAGTTAAATTTGGTTCGTTTGTTAGAATCTCAAATGCGTTCTGTGGTAGAAACAGAGCAAGGTAATAATAGAATAGATCCTCAAACAGCTGCTTCTATTTCTAAAACCATGGAAGTTGCCACCAACAAGGTTTCTAAGAAATTATCTCGTGTAATGCCAATTGTTAAAATGCAACGCACTGTGAAAGGAAAGAACACTCAAATTCAAGTGAAAATTGCCTACAATTATGCTTTAGCGCGCAAAGCTATCTTAGATGAAATGAAGCTTGAAATGCAAAATGAAAGCGAAGATATGCGCAACAAATACGAAAGCTTTTTAAATCCTGAATTATACAAGCAAGGTGAAATTAAAAACTCTGCTGGTGAAGAATCAAAATAATTTTTAAGACCGTGCCTGTCTTCTTTAACGAAGACAGGCATTCATTTTTTAACTATGAAAAAATTTATACTTTACATAAGCTTTTGCCTGCTGTCTGTAGGGGCATTTGCACAGTTTGATAATAAAATTACTGCACAATTTTCTATTGGTGGTTCAGTGTTAACGGGGCCTGCCGGTTTTACAGATTATTTTGATGCAGGCATGTCGTTTGACGGCGGTTTGCAATATAATTTCAACAGAAATTTTAGTTTAGTTGGATTAGTTAAATATGCCACCCTTTGGTCGGCCGAATATTATGAGGATTATCTTATAGTGGCAGGACTTGATAATTTAGGAATATCTCTGGCTCCAAAATATAAATTCAGAGCAGGCAAAAAATTACAACCTTATGTTTTAGGAGGAGTAAGTTTAAATTATATAACATACTCAATTGCTGTTCCTGATTTAGATTTTTCAGATTCAGAAACCTTCCCAACTGCCTTAGGATATATTGGTGCGGCAGGACTCGAATACGGGCTTTCTAATAATCTTTCATTATTTACACAAGTAGGTACAAATGGTGTACTGTTTGATGATGGCGCCCTTGGTTACGATAACTTAAGCACTATTTTCGTTCAATTTGGTCTGAACCTAAACTTGTTTAAATCTAAATCTTTATAAACATGAAACGCTTAGCCTTTTTGTTAGTATATTTTTCTCCCTTGTTCGTTCTTGCGCAGGTATCTGTTAAGAAGCAAATTTCGCATAAGGGACATTCACCTGTTTGCCTAGATTATAGCATAGACGGCGCCTTTTTGGTAAGTGGTGGAATGGATTCAAAAATATATCTTTGGAATGCTTCTGATTATACGGTTCTCCGTGAGTTAAAGGGAATAAAAAATATTCCTTTAAGCATCAAAATTTCCAATGATAACAAATGGGTTTTAAGTGCAGGTAAGGATAAAAAATTACGCATTTGGGATTTGCAGAGTGGCGAGTTGGTTCAAACATTTAATGAAACCGATGGAGAAATTACTAGCATTGCCATAACAGATGATAACAGCAAAATAGCAGTGGGTTCTAAAGATAAGTTTATCTATATTTTTGAACCTAATAAACCAACTTATTCCAAGAGGTTTAGCGGACATTTAAAGGAAGTAAATTCGGTAGATTTTAATAGCTCGGGAGATAAGGTTTTATCGGGTAGTGCCGACGGAACTATCAAAGAATGGCAAACTGATAATGCACAACTTATTCGTACCATTCAAGCTCATAAGGGTTGGGTTAGGTGTGTGCAATATTCGCCTGATAATAGCCTCATTGCCTCTGGTGGCGATGATGCTCAAATTAATATTTATAATGCCGTAAATGGAGAATTGCTAAGCAATATTTTGGCGCATAAAAATTGGGTTCAAACCATACAGTTTAGTCCGGATGGAAAATACCTTGCCAGCGGTGGTCACGATAATTACGTTATCTTGCTGGAGGCCCAAACAGGAAGAGTAATTTTTAACTCCGACAAACGCGAATATTTTATCGTGAGTTTAGCGTTTAGTCCTAACGGAAAAGAGCTTTTATCTAACGCACTTTATTCGGATAAATTAACCCTTTGGGATTTAAGTTCCTTAGGTGTTGAAGCCAGCAAAAAACAAGCTGTGGTAGCCGCGGCAGAGGTAAAGAAAGAAGCGCCTTACGAGCCGCAATTTAAAGTGGTACAGCCAAGCGATTTGGTGGCTAAGGACGTGGCTTATCGCTTTCAATTTTCTGCCAGTACCAACGAGCCTTTAAACAATGTAGAAATTAAGTTAAACAATGCCAATTACGATAGAATAAACATTGCCAATACACAAAAGAAATGGGATAAATTGGAGCAAGTGGTTTACTTGCAAGAAGGAATTAACTCTATTCAATTAGTAGCATATTATCAAGGTAAAGCCGTCTTGTCTGATCCCATTACCATCAAATATTTTCAACCAAAAGCTACTGAGCCATTGTCGGTAAGTCCAAGCTCTCCTGCGCCTTCTATGGCTGAACCAAAAGCCTCAGAAATGGCCAAAGCAGAGGTGAAAGAAGAAAAGCCTTTGGTTCAGCCAGAGGCAAAAAAGCCAGAACCTGAAGCAGAGGTGGCTGTGGTGAAAGAAGTGCCTAAAGTTAAAGAACCCGTTTCTGAGTTAATGAATGTGCCGCAATTGGCCAGTGAGCAATACAATAGATTTGCACTCATCATTGGTAACGAAGATTACAACTCGTACCAAGTAGGATTAGGCAGCGAGGTGAATGTAGATTTTGCCGTAAATGATGCCACTGCATTTAAAGAATATGCTCAAAAAGTATTTGGTGTGCCTAAGGATAATATTATATTTTTAACCAATGCACGTGCCATAGAGATGGATAATGGCATTAGTAAAATTAGGCAAATTATTAAGGCTTTAAATGGCAATGCAGAAGTCTTGTTTTTTTATGCCGGACACGGATTTCCGGATGAGGTAACGAAAGAGCCATATATTATGCCGGTTGATGTTACAGGTTCTAATTTAAAGTTTGCTATTAAGTTAAAAGATTTGTACGAAGGCTTAAATGAGTTTCCTTCTAAACGAATTACCGTTTTTATTGATGCTTGTTTTAGTGGCGGTGCCAGAAATGTGGGATTGGTTTCTGCTAGAGGGGTAAAAATTAAGCCTAAAGAAAGTAAGCTTAACGGAAATTTTGTGGTTATGACAGCTAGTAGCGAAAATCAATCATCGTTAGCGTATAAAGATAAAAAGCATGGTATGTTTACCTACCATTTGCTTCAAAAGTTAAGAGATTCTAAGGGAGAGCTAACCTACAAAGAACTGTCGGATTATGTTAGTCAGCAAGTGTCTGTAAAATCGGTTATGGTTAACAACAAAGAACAAACTCCGCAGGTAAATATTAGTCCAACCGTTGAAGAAACCTGGAAAAGCTGGCGCGTAAAATAATTTTTTTAGCACGAGGCAACCTTTTGTTATTTTGCGGCATTATAGCAGTAACAAAGTAAGCATCCGCTAAACTACATCTTTCCTTGAGCAAAGACAAGGCAGACCTTTGGCGCATGAAATATACCAAAGAAATGATGTTAACCCATTA
>JAKRSG010000347.1 GCA_022402405.1 Bacteroidia bacterium
GGCGCCAATAATAAACAAGTAGGAGATGTGTTTCTTTGGATGGCTGCTCATATTATTATAAAAGGTTTATTCATAGGAAACCTTGTTGGATTAGGATTAGCGTACTTACAACAGAAGTTTGCTTTTATTAAACTCGATCAAAAATCCTATTACCTCAATCGTGTTCCTATCGAATTTGATTGGCAAATGATAATAGGTGTAAACCTCATTAGTTTATTCTTGTGCTTAATTATTTTGCTCATACCAGTGCAATTGGTTAGTAAAGTGAGTCCGGTTAAAACCATGAAATTTAACTAACATGCTAAAATCGTGGATTCCAAATAGTGTAAAGTTTCCGTTATGGTGGCTGTTCAAATCGCCTCAACGAGCTTTCGGAATAAACACATTATTTCAGGATATAAGGGGTGTTTTTATCTATCTATTTCGTCGTTACATATACTCGGTTCAGCCCAGAAACCTTAGCGTTTGCGTGGGGATATACAATAGAAGTGAAATCTTCCTTAAGCATTTTGTGCCTAGTCTTGCTGCATGTAACCATGCCACATTAATAGAATTATCGGTATTTGATTGCGGTAGTAACGACATCCAAAATTTAGAGCAAGAGATAAAAAAAATATTCCCAGGCAAGCTATTATTTCGGTCTGAACCCATTCCGTTTGCGCGATCCAAGGCCTTTAATGAAGCGGTGAAGCAAAGTTCTCATGAGCTTATATTTTTGTGTGATGCAGATTTTTCGCTGCCTCAAGAATTGGTTCAGCTCTGCTCAAATTTTGTTGCACCCAAAAGATTTTGGTTTCCTATTGTATTTTATCTTTATAAAAACATGCCTGAGGTATATGGTAAAACCCATGGCGAATGGATGTTGTGGGGTGGAAAGGGATTAGTAGCCTGTATGAAGCAAGATTTTTGGAACATAGGTGGATTAGACGAAGCTTATAAAACATGGGGCGGAGAAGATGAAGAATTTTATTTGCGGTGTTATGCAAATGGTTTATCTGTTATAAGAAGCCGCGAATCTCAATTATTACACCATTGGCATCCAAGTTTAAACCCTAAATATAAAAAATTAGAGATGGATAAAGATATACAAATTGTGTAGTATATTTGCATTCGTATGAGTCAACCTTTAGTAAGTATTATTACCCCATCTTATAATCAGGGAGTGTGGTTGGAAGAAACGATACTATCTGTTTTAAATCAGACTTATCCAAATATAGAGTACATTATTATTGATGGAGGATCTAGCGATAACTCCAAGGAAATCATAGAAAAATATTCTGATAAACTTGCTTATTGGCAATGTAAAAAAGATGGTGGTCAGGCCAACGCACTTAATATTGGTTACCAAAAAGCCAAGGGCGATATTATTGCTTATCTAAATGCCGACGATTTATTAGATCCCAAGGCTGTTGAAACAATTATTCATGCCTACGAGGTTAATCAAGAGTTTTCTATTTATTATGGCAAATGCAAGACTATAGATTCGGATGGTAACCTCATTGAGGAAGGCAATGGTACGCAAGTTTATTTTAGTGAATTAGCTTCACATGGGATGTTACCTTATATGTATCAGCCAGCATGTTTCTTTAATAGGGCTTACCTAAATAGAGATACTTTTGTAGATGAAAGTTTAAATTATGCATTCGATTACGAACTCATATTATTTTTAGCTTCCAGCAAAACGATTCTGTTTTTAAACAGAGATGTGGCAAGCTATCGTGTGCATACACAAAGTAAAAGCTACTTGTATAAAATAGATGCTTATAAAGAGAAGTTAAAGATACAGGAGAAGTACGATACCAAGAACTTTTTTAAGGTTAAGTGGAATCGTTTAAAGCTTGCCATTGCCGAGAAAACAGGTAAAATTAGCAATGGCAAGGCTGCACTTTAATTTAGTTATTTAGGATTCCAACCAAATCTAGTAAGTCTGGATTTAATGGTTTCTTTTTCTGAATGGCATCTATAAAAGGAGTGAGGGTTATTTTATTATTTACCAAACCACACATTTTATTTTTCTCGCCAGCCAAAAGTGCGTTTACTGCACCATAACCTAATTTGGAGGCCAACACTCTATCATAAGTAGTAGGAGAGCCGCCTCTTTGTATGTGCCCAAGTATTACTACTCTCGATTCAAAGCTCGGAATTTCTTTATTTAATAAAGCAGAAATAGCAGCTGCACCCCCTTCAAAATTACCTTCAGCCACCACTACAATGGAAAATGATTTTTTGGTTTCTTCTCTATTTTTAAAAAAGGAAATGAGTTCTAGGTGGTCGTTTTTTACCTCGGGTAACATTACCATTTCTGCACCGCCTGCAATGGTTGCAGCAAGAGCAATAAAACCTGTATCTCTGCCCATTACTTCTATGAAGAAAACACGGCCATGACTATCAGCTGTGTCTCTAATTTTGTCTATGGCTTCTACGGCGGTGTTGATAGCCGTATCAAAGCCAATGGTTAAATCGGTACCATATAAATCGTTGTCTATGGTGCCAGGAGCTCCAATAGATGGAATACCATATTCATTGTAAAAGATTTCTGCACCAGTAAAAGTACCATTACCACCTATACAAACGATACCTTCAATACCTGCATTCACTAGGTTATCGTATGCTATTTTACGGCCTTCTTTGGTCATAAACTCTTTACTGCGCGACGATTTAAGAATAGTGCCACCACGTTGTATGATATTTCCTACTGAGCGCGAATTAAGTTCTATAAAATGCTCACCGCCTTTTATCATGCCATTATATCCCTGCATAATTCCAACTACTTCAACATTCTTAGCAATGGCAGTACGCACTACGGCTCTTATACAAGCATTCATTCCAGGTGAATCTCCACCGGAGGTAAAAACAGCGATTTTTTTCATGTGGTAAATATAAAAAAAAAGGCCGTTTCTTTCGAAACGACCTTTTCATACAATTAAATTTTTGACTATAATTCTACTTTTACGATTAAAACTATTTGTCCAGTTGCACCAGCTGCAGGGCTACCAATTTTGATTAAACCCTTTTTGCCATCTGATTTTTGGAAACAGTATACTTGATTTACACTTAAGTTAGCAATTCTATCTAACATACCAGTGGTGAAATCAATGTTTTGTAATTCAGTCATGAAAGTTGAACCTACTAATGCATCAAACTCAGAAGCGTTGATGTCTGTTAACTTATATAATGTTTTGTTTTTAGTAGGCCAAGCAGAAACTTCAGTAGCCCAACCTGTACCAGCTGCGAAAGCAAAATCAGGAGAGTACATAGCATTTAAAACGCTACCAGCTGAGTTGTAGAAATAGATGAAATCAATCTTAGAAGAGTTATCTCTAGCTAAATCAGCACCGGCAGAACCAGCTCTGTATCTTCTGAATCCATCAGCAACACCAAAGAAACGGTATTCGTTAGTAGTGTTATCAGGAGCTCCAAGTAAGATCTGACCTGAAGTAACCATGCTATTGATAGTAATGGTGAATGAAGTAGTAGTTGATTGAGATTTGCTATCTTCAACTTTAACTGTGTATGTTAAGATATCTCCTTCGTCGATTACAACATCTAATGTATCTACGTATGTTCTAACTAAATCTTTAGCGTTAATATCAACTTGCTCAGCAACTACTGCAGTGCTCTGACCAGTAATAGCACGAGTAATGCTTATTTTGCTTAATTTCAAATCTTGATCAGCAGAAGCAACAACTTTAATAGGAACATACTGTAAGCCTAATGAAGCACTAGAAGATTTAACGCCATCGTTAACTGTTAAGGTAGGAGCAACATAAACTTTGTCGTCTGCAGTTTCGTCTTCACCACAAGAGGTGATTAGTAATGAACTTGCCATAGCGGTAAGTACAAACATGGATTTGAATAACTTTTTCATTTTTTTGTTTAATTTTTGGTTTGCAAATATATATTCTATTTTTTAAAAAATTTAAATTACCTTTTAGTTACTTTTTAATTCTCTGTCTTCACCCGACTCAGAATTTTCGTGCTTAAATTCATCAAAATCATAGTCGGGCATTAAATCAGTTTTAATGTAGTTTACTGTCTCTGTAAGTGCCTCTACAAACTTGTTGAAATCTTCTTTGTACAAAAAGATTTTGTGCTTCACATAATTCCCGTCTTCAAAACTTTTTTTACTTTCCGTAATGGTGATAAAATAATCTTTTCCACGGGTAGATTTTACGTCGAAGAAATAGGTTCTTTTTCCGGCGCGAATTTTCTTAGAAAATATTTCTTGGCCTTCGTTTTTGTTGAATTCGTCCATGCAGTTTCTTTAGTATAAACAGCGGCAAAATATATGTTCCTGCCTTCATTTCATAACATTTTTTCAACAGCTCACTTTTTAAAATCTAATTATGCCGTCAATGACTGCTTTCGTCTTGGGTTTGTTTGTTGTAAATTTCAGAATAAGAGCCATTTAATTTCAATAGACTGACGTGTGTGCCTTCCTCAATAATTTTACCATCGTCTAAAACTAATATGGTATGGGCATCTTTTACGCTAGAAACTCTATGGCTTACTATCAAGCAAGTTCTATCTTTTTTGAGTAAATGAATGTGTTTTAGGATATCAGATTCGGTTTGGGTATCTAAGGCACTCAGACAATCGTCTAAAATCAATAATTCTGGATTTTTGATAAAGGCTCGGGCAATGGCTACTCGCTGTTTTTGTCCGCCCGACAAAGTAATTCCTCTTTCTCCAATTTTGGTTTCTAAGCCGTCTTTAAATTCTTGTATGGTTTCTGTTAAGCTAGCTTGCTGTATGGCTAAAGCTAGTTTTTCCTCAGTATTTTTGGCTTGATCCAACACGCCGAAAAGAATATTGTTCTGTATAGTATCGCTGAACAAAAATACATCTTGGGGTACGTAACCTATTTTTTCTTTCCACTTTCTTAGGTTCAGCCCAATTAAGGGTTGATTATCTATTTTTATTTGGCCTTCTGTTGGGTCGAAAATTCTCAGTAATAATTGAATTAAAGTGGTTTTGCCAGAGCCTGTAGTTCCAAGTATGGCAATGGTTTTGCCTTTCTCTAATTGAAAATTTATGTTTTGTAAGGCTGGTTTTGTTTTGCCAGGATAGGTATATGTTACGTTTTCAAAAACTATCTTTTCACCAAAATTACACTCGGCATTTTCGTATGTGTTGAGAGAGGGTTTTGTTTCTAAAAAATCGTTTATCCGGGCCTGAGATGCTGCCGCTCTCTGAATTAAACTGCTGGTATATCCTAAACTTGTAACAGGCCAAATTAATATGTTGATGTATATTACAAACTCGGCAATATTACCCATACTTGCCCTACCAGCAATTACTTCTAAACCTCCAATGTATATGGTTATCAAAGAACTTAGTCCGGTTAAAAATACCATCAGCGGAAAGAAAAATGCATCTACTTTAGCTAAGCTCATTTGTTTTTCGCGGTATAACTGGGTTTCTTTCTCAAATTTAGCGGCACTAGCTTGCTCGGAAGCAAAAGCTTTTACCACTCTTATGCCCGAAAATGCTTCTTGTACAAAGGAGGTAAGGGCAGATAATTGGGCTTGAATAGCGTCGCTACGCTGGTTTATTAGGTTGTTTATTTTGTAAATGGCAAACGATAAAATAGGTAATGGGGCAATCACCAACCAAGTTAATCGGGTGTTTACAGCAAACATTACAACTAATACTAATA
>JAKRSG010000348.1 GCA_022402405.1 Bacteroidia bacterium
TTGGTAATTGGAGAAAAAGACCTCGACACCTTGGCACAAATTGCCGAAAGAGAGCGTGCTCCTATGTATGTGGTTGGAGATGTTACTAACGACCATAGATTTACTTTTGAATCGAAATCTAGCGGTGAAAAACCAATGGATTACGATTTAGCAGATTTCTTTGGTAGCTCGCCAAAAACTATCATGACAGATAAGCGAGTTAGCAGAGAATACGCAGGATTAAGTTATGAGGCTAGTAAGATAAACTTATACTTAAACCAGCTTTTGCAATTAGAAGCCGTTGCTTGTAAAGATTGGTTAACCAATAAAGTTGACCGTTGCGTTGGCGGAAGAGTGGCCAAACAACAATGTGCAGGAGAATTGCAATTGCCACTAAACAATGTAGGTGTAATGGCATTAGATTACAAGGGCAAAAACGGAATTGCTACTAGTATTGGTCATGCGCCAATTGTGGCATTGATAGATGCTGCTGCAGGTTCAAAAAATGCTATAGGAGAAGCCTTGAGTAATATTATTTGGGCACCTTTATCGGAAGGTTTGAGCAGTGTTTCCTTATCTGCTAATTGGATGTGGCCATGTAAAAACGAAGGTGAAGATGCCAGATTATATGAGGCTGTAGAGGCATGTTCGCAATTTGCTGTAGAATTGGGAATTAACATTCCAACCGGAAAAGACTCCCTTTCCATGAAACAAAAATACCCTAACGAAGAAGTAATTTCTCCTGGAACAGTAATCATATCTGCAGCCGGACATTGCAGTGATATTACCAAAATTGTAGAGCCAGTTTTAAAACCCAATCAAGGTTCTATCTATTATCTGAACCTATCAAGAGATTCATTTAAACTTGGCGGTTCATCGTTTGCTCAAATATTAAACAAGGTAGGCAATGAAGCTCCTCAAATGATGGATGCTACTTACGTTAAAACGGCATTTAACGCTATTCAAGAATTAATAAAAGAAGGCAGAATTAAGGCTGGTCATGATGTGGGCAGTGGAGGATTAATAACTACTCTATTGGAAATGTGTTTTGCCTCTACAAATGTGGGTGCAACTTTAAACTTCGATGCCTTAAACGAAACAGATTTAGTAAAGATATTATTCAATGAAAATATCTCTATCGTGTTTCAATCAGACGACACAGTAGCACAAGAATTAAGAGCTAAAGGAATTGATGTAATTAAAATTGGAGAGCCAGAAGCATCTCAACAATTGCATATCTCGCATCAAGGCACTAATCTGAGTTTAAACATAACAGAGTTAAGAGATACTTGGTTCAAAACATCCTATTTGCTAGACCAAAAACAAAGCAGAAACGGAATGGCAGAAGCTCGCTTTCAAAATTACAAAAACATTCCACTTACATACCATTTCCCTGCAACATTTGATGGCAAGTTACCGCAGATACCTGCTGGCAAGTCTCGTCCGAAAGCAGCTATTATCAGAGAAAAAGGAAGTAACTCTGAACGCGAAATGGCGAATGCCATGTATTTGGCAGGATTTGATGTAAAAGACATTCACATGACCGATTTAATTTCGGGCAGAGAAAACTTAGAAGATGTTCAGTTTATTGGAGCTGTGGGCGGCTTCTCTAACTCCGACGTATTAGGTTCAGCCAAAGGATGGGCGGGAGCATTTTTATACAACGAGAAAGCTAACAAATCGCTCAAAAATTTCTTTAGCAGACCCGATACACTTTCGGTAGGAATTTGCAATGGTTGTCAGCTCTTCATGGAATTGGAGCTAATACATCCAGAGCATGCAGAGCATGGTAAAATGCACCATAATGTTTCCCAAAAACACGAGAGCGGATTTACCTCAGTGCGCATTCAGAAAAACAATTCTGTTATGTTGTCTAATTTAGAAGGAGCCACATTGGGTGTTTGGATATCGCACGGAGAAGGTAAATTTAACTTGCCATTATCAGAAGACCAATACCATATTGTAGGAAAATATGCTTACGAATTATACCCAGCTAACCCGAATGGTTCTGATTACAACACAGCGATGTTGTGTGATAAAACAGGTAGACATTTAGTGATGATGCCACATATTGAACGCTCTACTTTCCCTTGGAATTGGGCACATTATCCAGACAATCGCAAAACAGACGAAGTGTCGCCATGGTTGGAAGCATTTGTGAATGCGAGGAAATGGATTGAAGGATAGAGTTGAACCGCAGTACGTCTCTAATAAATAAAAACATGAAAATAGGTATAATTGGTGCTGGATTGGCAGGACTAACCTGCGCGTGGTATTTAAAAAAAAATAATATTCATGATGTTACCATTTTTGAATCATCAGAATGGGCTGGAGGGAAATTACATACCACGCAGGAGAATGGTTTTTTATTAGACCGCGGTTTTCAGGTTTTATTGCCAGCTTACCCAGAAACTAAAAAAGTTTTAGATTACAAAAAACTGGAATTACAGTCCTTTGCCAAAGGTTCCTTAATTGTAAAAAACAATAAGAAAATCCCATTTTATGATCCAGAAAACGGACTAGCATCCTTAGTTCAAACCGTAGTTTATGGTCCGGGTACTTTTTGGGATAAATTGCTTTTATTAAAATTAAAATTAATCCTGAGCAGCACCAGTGTTGACCAAATATTTGATAATAAAAAACGGATGAGCTCCATGGCTTATTTAAAAGAATTTGGATTTAGCGAAAAGATGATACAAGACTTTTGGGTACCATTTTACCAAGGAGTATTTTTAGAAAACACGCTAGAAACAGATAGCAGTATGTTGTTATTTACCTTTAAGATGTTTGCTGAGGAAGGAGCGGCAGTTCCCAAAGAAGGAATGAAAGCCATACCAGCGCAATTAGTTGATTTTATAGGCGAAAACAACATTAGGTTCAAGCAGAAAGTGCAAGAATATACACATAACAGTATTACCACTGAAGACGGAAAAACAGAAACATTTGATAAGGTAGTGGTTGCTTGTAATTTAAATAAAGACACCTTTTACCATTCGGTAACGAACTGGTATTTTGAAACAGATAAATTACCCATTAATACCAAACATATTATACTGAATGCCAATCCTGGGCGCACCATAAACAACGTAGTTTTATTGAGTAATGTGGCTCCTAATTATGCTCAAAATGGCAAGCATCTCATTTCTGTTTCGGCCAATGGTATTCATCCTGAACCAAGCGCATGTATAAACGATTTAATTAGCCTTTTTGGAGAGGAAGTAAATCAGTGGAAATGGGTTCAGACGTATGTAATAAAGGAATCATTACCCAAAATAAATTTTGAGAGAAGTTATAGTGCTGCCGCACAAGACGGTGTTTTCTATTGCGGAGATTACTTAATACAAGGCTCTATAAACGGCGCTATGGAAAGTGGCAGAAGAGCTGCAGAAGAGATTATTGCTCTACAAACACCTTATAAGTAGCTAAACGTTCTTGGTTTTCGTTGCTTATTTCTACAAAGTAATACGATTCAGCTGGCAAGTTATTCAACATAATTTGAAGGCGACTTTCATTACTATATGTTTTATATACGGTTTGACCCAATTTATTAAATAAACGAATCTGATGCATTTGACTTGGTAAAACATTTTTTAATTCAATATGCAAAACATCTTTGGCTGGATTGGGATAAATTAAGAAGTTAGGGTTGTTATGTATTTGATTTAAGCCAGTAGTATTTTCTACGAAAAGTTCTAGAAGCGTTTCCCTTTCACAATTATTGGTATCTACAATTTTTGATAAAACGCGCGCCATTCCAAAGTTTTGAAACTTAACATTTACAAAAGTTGTATCTGTTTTACCTAATGCTTGTGCGTTAAAAAAGTACCATTCGTATCGTAAGTTTGGTTGATAAAAAACAAAATAAGTAAACACATTGATCGTATCTAGCTGAACAGTTTTACCCATAATTGGATTTACATTTGGCTTAGGTAAAATCGGCACAAACAAGGTATCTGAATAACGTATGCAAAGTCCTTCATCTATTATTTTCACATGATAGTTACCAGAATTTTCAGGCAAAAAATCGAAATTCTCATAGTTTACTAAATTATCATTATTTAAATACCATTGATAATTATAAAATGGATTAAAGACACTCGAAATTTTCACATTCCCCTCACAGGCATTAGGGTTATTCTCAACCTTTAATTTTAGAGAGATAGGCGAACTATATCTCACCAAAATAGTATCTGTTACAGAGCAAGAATTGGCATTTGTTTTCTCTACAAAATACCATCCAGCGCCACTTGGCATTATGCGTTTAGAGGTTGAATCTGTTAGGATATTTGAACTTTTCCATAAGTAAGAATGCAAATTGAAACTGCTATCTTGCACTCCGATAGAATCTAATACGCCATCACAAAAATCGTAGGTAACGAGTGGTATTGATGCTAAAAAACTATCACGTTTAACACTAAACTCTACTGAATCTTTGCATCCGTTTAAATCTTGTATCACCACATAAAACAAGCTATCCTGAGCCAAAACAGTAGCTGGAATAGTATAGTTAGAATCAATACCAAATGGTCTAATCATTTGGTTCGAACCAAAGCCACCTTTATAAAATGTATAGCGATAGGTGGTGCCATATGGAGTGCCAAACTTACCCGAAACTTTAACACGAACACCATTTGGTATACATTCTTTTTTTACTGAACCTATTTTAACAGGTTCTTGAACCAAAACAGAATCCCAGAAATATTCATTGCAGGCATTTGGTGTGGTACCTTGTAATTTTAGTCCAATACGATGCCAACCACCTGATAAAAATCTATGATTGGAAACCTGAATACCATTAATGGTATCATATATATTAGATCTTGGTCCGTTTTCTATATAAAAGCTTGTGGCAGCATAATTTAATGGAAAAGTATTGGTCTGAGTAAAACGAAAATCGTAATAGCCACAGTTTTTATTTACCTTATTAATAATGGCTTCTAATTGTCCTTGCACCCATACAGAAAACGACTTGGTTTGAGAATTGGGAAAAGGACAGGTTCTATCTTTAGCCGTAAGCACAAAATAATAAGGATAACTGCTACCAGCATTTACGGGAGGCGACCAACAAAATTGAGCGCTATCGAATTTAGGTCCGTTTACATTCCTTGTATTTGGATTATACAATTTGGTTAAAACAGCCCCCTTTTGAGTTAAAAAATCGGGAGCATTCCAACTTAAATCTGTGGTATCCCAGGCAGCAGCGCTATCTTTGGCCACAATGGTAAAACATATAGTATTACCCGCACAAACGGCAAATGAAGTAGAGTCTATTTCTGTTCCTTGCGCAGAATAAACTTTCATTTGTGGAGTAGAATTGCTCTCACAAGGTTTGCTATAAAACTGCACATCACGCGTGCTAATTCCCATTAAAGTTGGCACTCCTCCTACCCTACGCCACTGTTTTACTTCAATAACTAAATTGCTTACAAATGTACCCATTGGTCTGAACCTAATATCTCCAGTTACAGGGTTAATATGAATTCCATTTGGGTAATCTGATGGTGGATATTGAGCAGGGTAACCTTGGTAAGGAAATGGAACGGTTCTACTAAACGGA
>JAKRSG010000349.1 GCA_022402405.1 Bacteroidia bacterium
TTAAAAGTTGATGTGAGAGATTTAATTAACTCAACTAAAACGACAAAGTAATTATGCAAGTAGAAATCAAAAACAATAAAATAAGAGTGCCTTTAAAAGGCAAAGACGAATGGTTAGTTCTTAAACCCGAAGAACAAGTTCGACAAGAATACATTTGCAGACTTGTAAATAATTACGGCTTTGACTTAGAGCAAATGGCTCAAGAAATCCAAGTAAGCAATTCGCAACGTGGACAAGGCAGAGCAATGGCTGACATTGTAATTTGGAAAAATGTAAAAGACAAAAGAGAAAATAACAGTCCTATAATAGTTGTAGAATGCAAAGCCGAACACATTACTGTTAGAGAAGAAGATTATTTTCAAGGTTACAATTACGCATCTTGGGCAGGTGCTGACTTTTTCGTAACGACCAACTTAAAAGAAACAAGAATTTTTAAAGTTGTAAAAGGTAAAATCCCAAAGAAACTTGAAGAAGTTGTAAATATTCCTGATGCTAAAACAGTTAATGACGAGAAGAAAATTAACGAGTTATTAAAACAAACAAAAGCATTTACAAGAGACGAATTTTCAAAACTGCTTTTCAAGTGCCACAACATCATTCGTAACAACGACAAGCTTTCACCAGAAGCAGCATTTGACGAAATAAGCAAAATCCTTTTCATTAAAATTCGTTACGAAAGAAGTAATTCAGAAAACCAAATTTTCTCAAAGGATGCTTTCAAGAATGATAAAGCTAGTTATGAGAAATACAAACCCAAAGACGGCAAAGACTTCTATCAATTTTTGTTTGAGCAAACAAAAGAAGATTTCAAAGATGATGACCTTTTTGAGCAGACAGAAATTATCAGAGTAAGAGAAAATAGTTTTGAAGCAATCGTTGAAGAATTGCAGATTTACAATCTTTCCACAACATCTGACGATGTAAAAGGTATTGCCTTTGAGCAATTCCTTGGTAAAACATTTAGAGGAGAATTAGGGCAATTTTTTACACCTCGAACAATCGTAGACTTTATTGTAGATGTCTTAGACCCACAAGAAAGCGAAATAATTTGCGACCCTTGTTGCGGTAGCGGTGGATTTTTAATTAAGGCTTTTGAATATGTAAGAGCAAAAATTGAAAACGAAATCCATTTGGCGAAAGAAAAAATTAAGTTGGAATATTATGATGCAGCGTATGAAAAACTAAGCGATAAAAAGAAAGCCGAAATTGACGAAACGGTAAATGATTTGTTTTCTAAACTTAATGCTGAACTGGACATCAACAACCCAAAGAGCAGAATTAGAGAATTAAGTTATGACTGCATTTTTGGAACAGACGCCAACCCAAGAATGAGCCGAACTGCAAAAATGAATATGATTATGCACGGTGACGGACACGGTGGAGTTCATCACAATGATGGGCTTTTAAATGTAAATGGAATTTTTGAAAATCGTTTTGATATTATCCTCACCAATCCACCTTTTGGAAGCAGGGTTGAGAAATCATTGAAAATTACAGAAGCCGACAAATACACAGACATTGAAAGAATTAAAAAATACCGTAAAAGATACGGAAGTGATTACGATGAAGCATTAAAACAAGTAAACGACAATATTGATAAACCATTATTGGATTTATACGAAACTGGCAGTATGAGTTCACTTACAGAAGTGTTGTTTATAGAACGCTGTTTGAACTTGTTGAAGCCAGGCGGAAGAATGGGCATTGTATTACCAGAAGGTGTTTTGAATAATACCAACTTACAAAAGATTAGAGAATATGTAGAGAGCAGAGCCAAAATTTTGCTTATCACATCAATTCCTCAAGATGTTTTTATCGCAAGTGGTGCAACCGTAAAGCCTAGCTTGCTATTCTTCAAAAAATTCACAGAAGAGGAAGCGAAAAAATGGAAATCAGTTTCTGCAAAAGCAGAAAAAGATATTACGAAAAAATACGAACCTAAAACAAAACCAATTCTTGTTAAACTTGAATTGAAAGGTAAAGAAGCTCCGAACAATGAAGAGAAAAAGAAATTAAGGACAGAATTAAAGCAAATTGAAGATACAATTCTATTTGAAATTAAAGCCCAAATCAAAAAAGAATTCAACTATCAAATTCCGATTGCAGAGGTTGAAAAGGCTGGAATAAGCAGTACAGGTTCGCAAATAGAAAATGAGTTAGAGCCTTTGGCTAAAGAGTTTAAAACATATCGTGAAAAGAACAAACTTTGGACGACTTACATAAAAGAAATCAACTACCAAATTGCAAACGAAGAAATTGGAAGAGTAAGAATAGTTGATGGTGTAGTTTCTGAACCCGAAGTGTTTTACAATAAATCTAAGTATTAATGCAAGCGACAGCAAATACATACTTAAAATACATTGACCTAATTCTATTGGAGAATTGGAGTGTGCAAGGCTTGCTTGATGCTAAATTTAATTACTCAAACAAATATGAGCAAGCCAAAATTGGAGATTTTCTAATTAAGAGCAGAAATATTGTCAATATTGAAGATGATAAAGAGTATAATCGTGTTACTGTTAAAATCAACAACAATGGAGTTATCCTTAGAGACACTGAAAAAGGCGTAAACATTGGCACTAAGAAACAATATCGTGCAAATGCAGGTCAGTTCATTATTTCAAAAATTGATGCGAGAAATGGAGCATTCGGCATTATTCCTAGTGAATTAGATAATGCTATTGTAACGAATGACTTTCCTCTGTTTGATGTAAACACAAAAAAGATTAATCCTCAATTCTTGTTATTGATTACTACAACCAAAGTGTTTATCAAATTTGCTCAAAGTTGCAGTAGCGGTACAACTAACAGGCAGCGAATGGATATTGATATGTTCTTAAATCAAAAAATTCCATTACCAAAATTAGAAGAACAAGATAAAATCGTAAATAACTTTTTAGACAAGATAAACAATGCGGAAGCCTTAAAAAGGAATGCAGAAGATTTAGAAAATAAAATCGAATTGTATTTTTTAAGCGAATTAGGAATTAGCATTAATAACAAAAAACAAAGAGTAAAAAGCATAGGATTACAATTTGTGGATTATTCCAATCTCGTGAAATGGGGTTTAGATTTTATAGGGTTAAAAAACAACGATAATAGAATTTATAAGGATGTTTCTATAAATGAATTATGCAAAATAAGTAGTGGAGGTACACCATCCAGAAGCAGAAAGGAATACTATGAAGGAGGTAATATTCCTTGGATTAAAACAGGTGAATTGAATAATGAAATATTATTCGATACAGAAGAGAAAATCACAGAAGAAGCATTGAAAAATAGCAGTGCAAAACTGTATAAAAAAGGAAGTATTATTATTGCGATGTACGGTGCGACAATTGGAAAAACTGCAAAACTAGGTGTTGAAGCCTCGACCAACCAAGCGTGTGCGGTTTTATTTGATATTGATAATTCAATGGTTATAACGGACTATTTGTGGGAATATCTTCAAATACAAACAGATAATTTAAAAAAACTAGCTTATGGTAGTGCTCAACCAAATTTGAACGCAGGCATAATTTCTAATTACCCAATTCCAATTCCTAGTATTGAAAAACAAAAAGAGATATTGGACAAAATTATTTCAATAAAAAAAGAAGTTAAAACTTTAAATGAAAAATCTGTCGAACTTAAAAAGGAAGCAGAAATTCAATTTGAAAAAGCAATATTTAATTCATAAAAATGCAAATCAATTCACTTTATATAAACAACTATAAGCTACTGAAAGACTTTACTATTCATTTTAGTAAAGATGTTTCAATTCTTATTGGTATCAACGGTTCAGGAAAGTCAAGTATATTAGAATGTGTCGCACAAATATTTAGCGATGCTTATCTTCAAGAGAAATCAAAATTTGGGTTTAAACTTGAATATGAATTACGCTTAGAAGAAATCATTGAGCAAACAGCGACAACAAGTGAATTTAAGACTGACTACATTAAAGTTGAAATCTCCGCTGAAAAGAAAGATGAAAAACTACTTTACAAAGTTTATACTGGAAATGATATTTTAGAAAAAGAAACTGACATTGAGAAAAAGTTTGGAAGCCTTGAAAAAATATTTCCAAGCAATATTGTAATCTATTACAGTGGTTTGGCAGACATAATGAAGAAAATATGCCAGCCTCACGATGAAAAGTTATCAGTTAATTTCAGAAAAGGAAATACAAGTTTACATCGTCCTTTCTTTTACTTTGAACCGCCTTTGTTTAATCTAATTTTGATAACCCTACTTTCTTATGAGTATGGGGATATTCCACAATTCCTTTCGGATAGAGCAAAAATAAAAGGTGTTCAAAGTATTCAAATTAATCTCAAAAAACCTAGTTGGGGCAAAGGAAAAATAAATGAGTGGTGGGGAGCAAAAGGAGAAGTAAAAACATTCCTTGATTACCTTGATAGCATTGGCTCTCCTTTGATAATTGAAGAAGGAAGTACATCAAAATCAAACGGAAATGTAGTAATAGAGGCTTGGCAAAACGAAGCGTTAATCATTACTATTATTGGCCAAGAAAAACTATTTGAAATAAGAGAACATTTTGTTGAGGAAAGAACATTATTTAAAATTTTAAATACATTGTTAATTGATGGCTTTCAGCCAGAAGTAAAGTTTTCATTTATTCAAGAGGATAATTCAGGTCAACATTCATTCAATGTTTTAAGTGAAGGCGAGCAGCAAGCCATTATTATTAGAGGGCTTATCGAATTAGTAAACAATGAAAATACTTTGTTCCTTTTTGATGAACCTGATACTTATTTACATCCATCTTGGCAAAGAAATTTCATTGAAAGCATTAACGATTTGTCAAAAAATGCTGAATATAACAATAGTCAGTTTTTAATTACGACCCATTCCCCACAACTTTTAAGTAATGCCGACCCAACAAACTGTGATGTGCAAATAATGGAAGATGGAGAAATTGTAAAAGTTACTCCGAAATATTACGGCAGAGACATTAGCACTATCCTTTATGAAATGATGGGTGTAGAAAGACGAAATAAAAAAGTTGCTAAATTATTAAGCGTTTTATTTAACACTATTGAAGAAGAAGATTTAGAAAACTCCAAAATAGAATATGGCAAGCTAATAGAAATTTTAGGCGAAGACGACCCTGCAATGGTTAGAGCAAAATCGCAATTAGATTATTTACAAGAAGAGCAAAATGAAGCAAATAGTTAAAAACGCAGAGCCAAATTCGTTGCTTCATCACAGAGCTAGTCAATTTGCAAATTTTGATAATATTCCGTTGGCGACAAAAGAAGAATTACGACAAAGTTTATTATCCGAACAAGGACACATTTGTTGCTATTGTATGAAACGAATTCCCGAACATACATCACCGTATATGAAAGTAGAACATTACAAGTGCCAAGACAATTTTGGTGCATTACAATTGACTTACACAAATTTATTTGGTGCTTGTACTGGTAACGAGGGACAACCTAAGATAAAACAAACCTGTGATACAAAAAAGGGTAATTCAGAATTGACAATCAGTCCAACTTCAACCCTTCCAATTTGTGAAACACTTTTTAAATATAATGCAGAAGGAGAAATAAGCTCAATCACAGAGATCGGAAG
>JAKRSG010000350.1 GCA_022402405.1 Bacteroidia bacterium
ATTAAACGCTGAGTCATATTTACGCGAAAAGTATACAAATAGAGGAATATTAAACATATGATTTTCAGGGTGAAAATATTTTTTTGAGCCAAAAAGTGAGATTTATTAGGCATTTTATACGATTTATCCAAATTAATTTTTAAAAAAATAAAACAATTTGAAAACAGGTTTTGTTGAACTTTAATTGACAAAAATTAAACAAAACACAAATGGAACATTTAAAAATCGCTAGCGATAATTATGTGGCCTTCACATTTTTTATCGGAACAATGGCCATGATGGCCGCGTCTGTTTTCTTCTTTTTTGAGTTAGGTAACACTCCTCAAAAATGGCGTACTTCAGTTTTAGTATCAGGTTTAATTACCTTTATTGCTGCCGTACATTATTACTACATGAGAGGCTACAACCTCGCAACGGGCGATTCGCCAACATTCTTTAGATACGTAGATTGGATTCTTACTGTACCTTTGATGTGTGTTGAATTCTACTTAATTACCAAGAAAGCTGGTGCAAAAATTGGATTATTATGGAAGCTAATTGCTGCTTCTTTAGTGATGTTGGTTACAGGTTATTTTGGAGAAACTATCGACAGAGATAACAGTGTTCTTTGGGGTGTTATCTCAGGTGCCGCTTATTTCTACATCGTATACTTAATCTGGTTTGGTGAAGTAGCTAAGCTTTCTCAATCAGCTGGCGTACAAGTAGCAAAAGCTACAAGAGTATTGGCTTGGTTCGTATTAGTTGGTTGGGCTATTTATCCATTAGGTTATATCCTTGGAACTCCAGGTGGATTGTTTGGAATCCAATTGGTAAGCGACCCTGCCGCAGCTACTCATGCTATGGACATCGTTTACAATATCGCTGATGCCATCAACAAAATTGGTTTTGGTTTAGTTATTTACACATTAAGTAGAAACGCTGAGGACTAATTTTTACAAATATAAATAGGGATATATTTTTACGAGTATATCCCTATTTTATTACCTAAAACATGGCAAACAAGTTACTCCAAGTTGATTACCTATTCATTGGATTGGGTGCAGCCAATAGCTTGTTGATGTTAAACATGTTTAAAAAGAATCTATTTGCCCATAAACAAATAGCCATCCTAGAACCCCAAAAGAAAAACGTAAACGACAGAACATTCTGCTTCTGGTCGGATAAACATGAACTCGAAAAACTAAATCTTCAACACTTAGTAAAGTATCAATGGAATGAAATTAGGGTTGGTAAAAACCTGGAAAACATTTCTCCTTTGAGCTATTTCCATATAAGAGGTATTGATCTTTACAATGAGGTTAAATCTATTTTACCCCAAATTAATCATACCTATTTTGAAACCTCCTTTGACGGAAAGGTAGAAATTATAGACAACTCGCTCCAACTCACTTTGGATAACACAAGCATCATTGCCAAAAAAGTATTCGATAGCAGCCTCACAAAGTATCAAGCGCCAGAAGAAAACGAAAGTCATTTATACCAATCCTTCTATGGTTTGGAAGTTGAAATTATAGCGGGAGAAATAGATAATAAAGCCGTTACTATGATGGACTTTGATATCCCGCAAAACAACAGTTGCCAATTTTTGTATGTGCTTCCTTTCTCCAAAAATAATGCGTTGTTTGAGGTTACACGTTTTGGGTCTGAACCTATTAACCAAGCCGAAGCCGAGTTAATTTTAAAAGAGCAACTCCAAAAAAAAGGTTTATCCTACCGCGTAATAGAATCAGAAAAAGGCATTATTCCGATGTCGTCGGCCAGCCTTACCCATAAACAAATTCACCCTAATTGGATATTCACTGGCGCCAAAGCCAATTTAATTAAACCAACTACAGGCTACGCCTTTCACGAAATGGCCATTCATGCAAACGAGTTAAGTCAAACTATTGCCCAAAATCAGCCTTTGGCCAAAAAACCCAAAGCTAAAAGATTTGCCTTTTACGATAGATTGCTTTTAAAAATATTAGAATTAAAACCAGAAAAAGGGAAGGTAATTTTTACCCAATTATTTACTACCATAGAAACGAAAAGGGTATTATCTTTTTTAAACGAAAGAACCACTATGGTACAAGAATTAAAAATATTTTGTCGTTTACCCATCTTGCTGTTCTTACAATTTGCCCTTAAAGATATTGCTTTCTTAGCCAAGAAAATAGCTCCCGTAAGCATCGCAAGCATCGCCACCTGCTTGGCTATCATCCTGCAAGCACTCCATTTCGAAGTGTTAAGTTGGGGTATCTTAGCACTTGGCTTTTTATTTATTGGTTTAACCCATGGTGCCCTCGATCATCTTACCAGCAAAAAACCAGTAAACAAGTATTTTCTATTGCCGTTTATAGTAAAGTATTTATCTAAAGCAGCGGGCATTGGTGTGCTTTGGTACATAATTCCAGATTTTGCCTTACTCCTATTTATCTTCTATTCGGCTTGGCATTTCGGACAAGCAGATTTTAAAGAATGGGGGTTGGTTGGGTCGACCCAAACATTTCTGTGGGGTTTTACCATTTTAATGGTGATGCTAACAGGCCACTTCGCAGAAACCAAGATGATATTAAATCATATTAGCTTATTAAAAACAAATGAGGTTTTAGCAGAGCTATCAACAAGCAGCCTATGGGTTATCAAAACCGCTTTTATAGGCATAGGTTCAGCCTATATCTATTTGTATAAATCAAGGCAAATGGCATTAACCTTAAGCTATCTTTTGTTGGCTAGTTTTTTACCCTTGCTTATCACTTTTGGAATTTACTTTATATTTCAACACAGCTTGCATGGTTGGAAACACTTAAAGCAAGAACTTCCTATAAAACCAAAAACCCTATGGCTTCAATCACTACCCTTTAGCCTAGGTGGCGCTGTAATTATAGCAATATTTACGAGCTATTACCAAGAAACTTACCTTGGCATCTTTTTCATCATACTATCTTGCCTCAGCATCCCGCACATTATAAGTATGCACCGGTTTTATGGGGAAATAATCCTTTTGAAAAAAGACAATTAAAGTTCTAAATACCAATCCGCTCCATTCTTAGTTTTGTAAGCCACTAATCCTTTCCTTTTTGAAATAATAAATTGAGTAATAGTTAATGGTTTCACCTCTTCGCTATAGGGTAAATTCATTATATATAAATCTGAATATGATTTTCCATTAATTACAGAATCTCCATAAAATAAATACCCTTTATCAATATTGGAGGAATAAGGGTAAAAAAATGCACTTTTTATATTATTTGGATTATCAATATCAACCATAATTCTAGACGAAAAACTATTTATATTCCCTCCCAACTTTACCTCTGTGTTTAGAACATAAGAATTATTATTTCGAAAAATATCAAAGTAAAAATAGTATCCAGCAATGCCTGAAAAATATTCTAAGTGAATCTTTTCAGTTACCTCTTGAGCTGAACAAGTATTTCCAGTTTTATCCTTTCTTTCGGTTTCTCCAAAATAAATAATAAAAATATCTGAAAGTCCATTGGATGATTTCACATAAATAATTGAGGTATCGTTTGGCGCCTCTGAAAGCCAAACTTTTTGTTCGCTAGTGCGTGTAGAAATAATATCGTCCTCTTCTGGACAACCGCAAGAAACAAAAAAGAAAGGTACCAAAATACATAAGTAAATTATTTTCGAACCCATATTTCATTCGTTGAAAATTTAAACCCTAAAATACCATAATCACGTTGAAAGTAAACATAATCTAAGCCCATATTTAATTCTGTTGGCACTGCATAAACATTGGAATACATAGAATCAACTAATTGCAAACTAGGAATTAAGTAGCTGCTAGAATCTGGTATTTTGAAAAATGCCTCGCTATATCCAATTCGTACTTTAATCCGATCGGATATTCTTTTTATCTTGGCCAAGGAAAGATCGAGGGTATCTGTAAATCGTCTTTCATCAATATTTTTTAGCTGCTCGATATTAATCATAAAAGGAACATCAATACTCCCAATTTGTGATGATTTATAGGTAGAATTTACATAAACATAATCCTTTCTTACGCAAGGACCGGTTACTTTTTGATTTAAAAACAAATTATAACGTTTATTAAAAGGGCCAAAATTCTTAACATCAAATCTAAATTCACCACCATTAGAATTTTTAAACAACAATGAACTCATGTTTTTAGGAAGCATCCAATGATTAGTGACTGAATCTAAATCAATAGAACCAACAGAATATTCATTCGAAAAAAAATCCGTACCGCATCCTGTAGAGGAAGAGGAATCTCCACATGAAATAAATATTCCAAGTAGTCCTATAAATATGGATGTAAAATTTCTCATTAGCAAAAATCCAAAAACCTACTCCTCCCAAATATTAAACTGTTTCAACTTCACTTTTTCGTCGAAGAAAATCTTGCTAGTTTCTTCGAAGCTTTGGGTATAATCGCTCACAAAGAATTGAGACTTTTTACTCAAACTAAATCTACTGCTCTTGGTTTCGTTTAATAGCTGATGTTTTTCTAAGACCTGCTTTACATGTAATGCTACAATCTCGCTGCTATCAATAACCTCTACCGATTTACCGTAAAACTTTTGAATCTCCCCTTTAATTAGTGGATAGTGCGTACAGCCCAAAATTAAAGCATCTATTTTACTCAATTTTGATTTAGATAGATAGCTGTTTATAATGGTTTGCGAGATTTTATTATTGTAAAATCCTTCTTCAATCATGGGTGCCAACAAGGGTGTTGCCAATTGTACTACATCAGAAACGGGGTCTAATGACTCTATGCGCTTAGCATATACATTGGAACTAATCGTTCGCTTGGTAGCAATAACTCCTACTTTTTGTCGGTAATGATTTTTAACCACGTATTCAACCGCTGGATCTACCACATTTACCACCAAATCTCTCATGCCGGTGCTTTTAACCACAGCCTTGTAACCAGCAGCAGAGGCAGTATTACAGGCAATCACTATCATTTTACAGTTCTTAAACTTTAAGAACTCTGCAATCTTAACCGAATAATACTTAATAGCCTCTGCACTTTTCTCGCCATAGGGCATGTGGGCGGTATCACCAAAATAGATGATTTGTTCATTAGGCAATAACTTTGTAATGGCGCGCGCAACGGTAAGTCCACCAATACCAGAATCAAAAATTCCGATGGGTTGATTTGCTTTAAAAGTATGGTTCATGATAGGGCAAGATAAAAAAAGAAAAGCCGATACCCAAATGGGAATCGGCTTTTCATGAAAAAATTTTAATAGACTATAAAATACCTAACTTCTTTTTTACTAATCCTAATACATTATCGCCTTCTGGCTTGTATAAGAAACCAGCTACGCTACTATCAAAAATATAGCTGTAAGAACCTTCTTTGGCAACCTGACTAATAGCAGTCTTAGCTTTTTCAATAATTGGCTTTAACAAATCGGCTTCTTTCTTACGAATATTTTCTTGAGCAGCTTGCTGAAACTCTTGGATACGACTTTGCATGTCTTGAAGTTCTTTTTGCTTTAAATCACGGATAGCTTCATTCATGGTCTTTTCACCTTTTTGGTAATCGGCTACTTTCTTTTGGAACTCATCGCTTAATTTTTTCAATTCATCTTCTAAC
>JAKRSG010000036.1 GCA_022402405.1 Bacteroidia bacterium
TTCACAATATTAACCCTGTGCACGTTTATGCCCGTTCTTAATTTGATATCGGCAATAAGTTCTGCTTGTTTATCTTGGTGTATCAACTCAATGTTTTCGTATAATATAATTTTGGCAGCTTCGGCTTTCATTAAAAACGAGCTCTCCAACAAGAAAGCTAATAATAATATTAAGCCATTTACTAAGCCCAAGAATAAATACTCATATACATCCGAAGCATCTTTAATTTTAACCACGGCAGCTACCAATCCCATAGCAATAACTAAGAACAGGTAACTCATGTCTTTTAACGAAATATCTTCTGTTCTATACCTCAACATGCTAAACACCGCAAACAAGCCAAAAGCCGCGCCCATACTTAACTCTACCTTGTTTAGTAAAAAGCAAATGAGAAAGATAATAAGGTTAAAAATAAAATAGGTAAAGAACAAATCGCTGCGTTTATACTTGGTATAATACACACCTCTAATAAGCACCAATACGCTTATAAAATTTATAATAAACCTAAAACCAAATTTTGTGAGCATTTTCATCAACGAATCCAAATCCGTTTTTACCAATACCTCATCTGTTATCTGTAGTAATAGCATGTTAGTTGTTAATTAAAGGCATTAATTGCCTGAGTTTTCGTTTAAAATTATTTTGTTTTATTTCGGGTCTTAGCAAAGATATTCCCATACAATATTTGCTAATTGACCCCTCTTTAATCTTTAAGTTTTTAGCCAAACTAAAGAACGGAGAATGATTTCTTTTATCTTGCTTAACCTCAACAATCACCAAATTAGAAAAACTCAACGATTTTTTCTCTTCTTCAAATTCAAGATTTAAATCAATGGTTAATCGCTCAGGATGATGTTTGTTAACCAAGGTTATTCTTTCATAATTTACCCAAATTACAGCTTGCAATTGCTTGGCATCTACCTCCACTTTGCTCTTGATAAATTGCTCCAAATCCACATCAAACTGCTCTGGAAAATTAGCTTGCTCTATTCTACTTTTTATGGTTCTACCCTTATTTGTTTTCTGCTTTACCTCTAGGTAGGCAAGCTTACTTTCTACATAGGTTCTGTGCCTAATTTTAACTCTATTGCGCCAACCATTATGGTGTTGAAAATAAAACCTCAATTGAGCATCATCATAATATAAAGAACGGTAATAACTCATTCGGTTCGAACCAATTTCTAATACTCGGTAATCTTTTTGAAGAGCCTGTAAAATCTGGGGTAATAACGATTTGGAGAACACAAATTTCTTATCTGTTCTATCCATCAACTTCACAGCATCCATCTGTTCTAAACTAATAGAATCAAACAAAGAAAGTATGTTCTTAATAGCCTCCATTAAAAGGTATAAACATATTTTTTGGTATGCAGTAAATTGCCATTAGCATCATATACTTTTTTCTCTGTTCGCAGGCCTTTTTGGTTATAAGAGTTTACTTCTTTCTTTATCATTTCTCCGGCAGCGTTAAAGGTTATTTCAGTAATTTTATCACCTAAATTATTATACTCAAAAACCTTTCTATCTTTTATTTTCCCGCTAGCATCTAGTTCTGTAAGCTCTATTAAATCGTTGTCTTTATTGTAGCGGTACTTCTTGTGCGATTTTAACTTACCTTCTTTATCGTAATCTATTTCTTCTAAAGGCTCTCCATTTTTATTATAAACCACTTTAGCATCTGTGTGCGCAGATTGTGTTTCTACATGCTGTACTGTCATGCTTTTTACTCCATATTTTCTTAGCACTTTTTTGCTTTGGGCTGAACCTAAAAAGCCTAGTATAAAGGCAAAGAACACTGTTAATCCTACTTTTTTCATTAATCAAAAATGGTTATTTGTCCGGCATCTACTGTTTCTTTTCTCTCTTTAATCTCCACTTCCTTAACCACAGCAACAATACCAGAAGGAGATTTAAACGTACTGTCTTTAGAGTACGCGTACAATTTATAGTTACCTTTTCTCAAAAATCTAAACTCAAATTCGCCATTGTAATTGGTTCTAATTCTATCTCCGTATGAAGTTTCATTGCCATAAATAATATAAACCCATTCGTCGGCACCAGCATATTCTGCTTCTAATCTTGAGAAAGTGCCATTATACTTTTGTATCCAAACCTTTCCTTTAATGCTGGCGCTACCGCCTTCACCTTCTGGCTTTTTGCACGAAAATTGGGTTAAAATCAAAAATGCTATTAAAGCAAGTATCTTATTCATGTATTCTTACTATTAGTAAATTATAAGTAGTTTCTGCGTTCCAATGGTGGCGCCCTCTTCGTTCTTAAAAACGGCAAAATAATAGCCTTTATCCAAATTACCTAAATCAATTATCTGGAGATTTTCACCACTAAAGCAAAGTCTCCCTTGCCAATCGTATACCATCACTTGTATAGGTTCGGCACTAGGATTAAACAAGGTAAATTTGCCCTCACTTGGGTTAGGGTACAAGAAGACTGATTTTTTGCTAAGTTCATTTTTTTCTAGTCCAACCGTGCAAAAAATATTGGCATCGTTGAAGCTAGTTTTTTCTATTTGTACAAACATTCCGGTGCCGTTCGGACATCTACCCATGGGTTTATCTGTGGTTTGTGCGCCAAATGAGATGCTATCTAAAACGGCACCAAATGCATCAGAAAGAATAAGTTCTTCTCCAACTGCAGATAATCCAAAACCTGTATGAAGGTATTTGGCAGAGCTTGGAAACTCATCTGCCCAAACGGCTTTATAAGCTTTGGGAGCTATTTTAGTGCCAATAGGAAATATAAATTTAGCAGGATTATTGTAATTATCTGATAACTGAAACCCACTCATATCAATGGTATCGCTGCTGTTATTGTATAACTCAATCCAATCTTCGTAGGCACCATATTCGTTGATATCACTCTTTTTATTGGAGGCCAAGAATTCATTTAATACCAAAGAACCTTTAGTAGGCTCAGGCGAATTTACCTGCAAAGTATGGTAAATAAAGGCTGCACGTGCTGGCTCAAAAGTAGCAGCATCATTGTTTTCTGCTAGCATATAATAATAGAAATTAGCACTGCTCATGATAAAATTGGCACCATAAATCATATCACCTGCTAAGCCATCACCATGTAAGCCATCATCGTACATAACCTGCCTTTCAAAAGAGGCAGTTTTACTTCTTTTAACATATAAATATATGGCTTGCGAATTTGCCAAACTACAAGTGGCTGTTATGGTAAAACTCTCGTTCCAATTGGGTTTTGCCTTATTAGATTTTAAATTAGTTATAATTGGCGCCACAGCCGTTATGGGCGAAAGCGATTTAAGGTAGTTTATACGAGCTTCCATTAATTGAAACACACCCGGAACCATGATACTTCCACTTCTTATGGTAGAATCTGCCGCTTTTGTAAACTGGTCCATCGTAAAGTATTTATTCGTATCTAGCACAAGTTCACTTGCCGTTAATTCTTGCAAATCCCTAAAAACCGTTTGGTAATACGAGGTATCAAAATGATTAGAAAGCATGGTTTTAACATGGGC
>JAKRSG010000351.1 GCA_022402405.1 Bacteroidia bacterium
TCAACAAAAAGGTTTGTGTAAATCAAGCAGGATGGGCGGGATTACAAGTAGCTCGATTAAATTATACTTTTGAACCCTTTGTTAACACTGCAAAAGTGGAAGGCACTGCTCTGTATGAGCTAATAAACCCTGAAAAAATCTAAAGTGTTATTTTCATGTTAAGCCTGTAGCGTTCTGATTTTATTGGCTTTGCGAGGTGTTAGCCTTTCAGTGTTAAATTTTTGTTTACTCGGAAAAATCGATAAGCAAAAATTTTTTTTCGAACATAATTTAAGTGTGTTAAAAATCAGTGTGTAATTTTTTTAAGCAACATTTTTTAAGAAAATTATGTTGAAAAGATTTTGAGGTGTGAACTTTTTTAGGCATTTTTACATTCGATATGAAGGAGAATATAATGATAGAAAAAACGTGTGAGGAAGTTTGGAACGGAATACTCAAACTCATTCAAGATAATGTGCCCACCCAAAGCTTTAAAACATGGTTTGAGCCTATTAAACCCATTAAATTAGATAATAAAGTATTAACAATCCAAGTTCCCAGTCAGTTTTTCTACGAATGGTTAGAAGAGCATTATGTAAGTTTGCTAAAGAAAACGCTTAAACAAGAATTAGGTGTGGGTGCTAGGTTAGAATACAATATCATTGTAGAAAATGGCACAGGTAATTCTACTCCTTATGTAGTAAATATTCCAGGTAGCAGCAGTTCTAAGTCAGATTTACAACAAAGTAGCGTTGGAATTAATCTTAATCCTAGTATTAAGAATCCTTTTATTATCCCTGGTATCAAGAAAATGAACATCGATAGTAACTTAAACCCAAGTTTAACTTTCGATAACTTTATAGAGGGCGATTGCAATAGATTGGCTCGTAGCGCAGGTATTGCAGTGGCAAATAAACCAGGTGGAACTTCTTTTAATCCGCTTATGATTTTTAGCGAAACGGGTTTGGGAAAAACGCATTTGGTTCATGCCATAGGTAATTTAATTAAGCAGAATAGTAGAACCAAAATTGTAGTATATGTGCCGGTAGAAAAGTTTATGAACCAATTTGTAGACGCTATTCGCAATAACTCTAATCAAGATTTTATTAACTACTACCAGCAAATAGATGTGCTGATAGTTGATGATGTTCAGTTCTTAGAAAACAAACAAAAAACCCAAGAGATATTCTTCACTATATTTAATCACCTACACCAACAAGGTAAGCAAATTATCTTAACCTCAGACAGAGCGCCTAAAGATTTAAAAGGTATGGATGAGCGTTTGTTGAGTAGATTTAAATGGGGCTTATCTGCCGATTTGCAAACACCAGATTTTGAAACTCGTTTGGCTATATTAGAGCATATGATGTACAATGATGGAATAACTTTACACCGCGAGGTGGTTGAGTATGTGTCTCATAACATCAATACCAATGTGCGCGAGTTGCAAGGTGCTTTAGTTAGCTTGTTGGCTCAGGCCAGCTTAAACCGCAAAGAAGTTAACATTGAGTTAGCTAAGCAAATTTTAAAGAACTTTGTTAAAAACAATACTCGCGAAATATCTATAGAGTACATCCAAAAATTAGTATGCGATTATTTTACCATCCCAGTAGATCAGGTAAAGTCTAAAACTCGTAAACGCGAGATTGTGCAAGCGCGCCAAATCTCTATGTATTACGCTAAAGATTTAACTAAGTCGTCGTTAAAAACAATCGGTATGCATTTTGGAGGCAGAGATCACTCTACAGTTATTCATGCTTGTCAGACGGTTAACGATTTAATGGAAACCGACAAAAAGTTTAAAGCAGATATAGACGAAATAGGAAAACGAATTAAAATGAATCTAGTTTAAAAAAAAATCCCGAAGCACGCTTCGGGATTTTTTTTATTTACCAATCTGTAAGGCAAATCCTGCTCTTAGCCAACGACCGGGCATTTCCACTTTTCCTACTTCAAAGTAGCGTTCATCAAATAGATTACTAGCCTCCGCAAAAATCTGATACTTGGGTTTTTGCCAAGCCAATTTTGCATCGCAAAGCCAATAGGCTTGGTAGCCCACTCTTTCTTCGTAACGCAGGCGCAGGTTGGCTTGCAGCGCTTTATATAATTTTGTCTGCAGGTTCAAACTAAATTGTTGTCGTAAATAATCAAATACATAGCGCGAAACATAATCGCTGTTGGGTTTGCTAATTTGTGTGTAACAATATCCAAGTTGAATCGAGTTAATTGGCATGTTTTTGAAATAATAATTTGGCTTTATCTGCCAAGCAAAATCAACTCCTTCAGTATGGATATTCCCCAAATTTACAGCCAGCCAACTTGGGTCGGAAGCCGCATTTTTTATCCAATCTATCTGTTGCCTACCTAAGCGAGAGAAGTAGGCTAAGTTGGCTTTCCAGCCTGTTGTTTGGTAACGCGAGTTTAGCTCCCAAGAAAGGGCAGTTTCCGGATTTAGCTCCGAGTTTCCAATGCTACTTTTTCCGCCATCGGTATAATAAAGCTCGGTAAAAGTTGGTACTCTAAATGTTTGTGCCACATGCGCCGCAAAATGCCATTTCTTAGGGCTGAACCCAATGTCGATAGCTGGGTATAAAACCATTCCAAAATCTGAGTAGTTGTTAAGGCACAAACCTGGTACTACGCGCCACTGCTTCCAATGTATTTGCTGTTCAGCAAAAGCAGAATATATAACTCTAGTTCTATTTCCTAAGTTATTACTTCTGATAGATTCTTGTCGCCACTCTGCACCCACATTCCAAGCTCCTAAAGCGTTTTTTTGTCCAACCGAAATATCTCCAGATAAGACTTCGTTTAGATGCAAATTTTGAGAAAAGGCTGGTGTATCTCGTTTAAGTTGAAATCTATCGTGGAGTCTGCGGTAATTTACGTGACTTTTTAGGTTCAGCCAGCCAGAATATTGGTAGCTTAGCATGCCAAAGCTTGTTTCTATTTCCTCGTATTGCCAAGGGAAGCGGTCTGAGTAAAAGCCATTAGCACCCATTTTTTTGTTTAGATAACCGCTGTTTAATTCCAAGCTAGATTTTTTAAATTCTTTGGTGGCTTGGTAAAATACTTGCTGGTTTTTAAAATCGGTATTGGTTCTATAACCATCAGAACTTATTTGGTTCAGACTAAGGCGTTGCTGTATGTGTTTACCTTCTAAATTGGCGCTCACTAATTGTTCAAATAAACGATTTTGTCCAGCTGCCATCTGAACGGTAACATTCTTGCCTTTGGCTTTTTTGGTGATGATATTTACCACGCCGGCGTAGGCGTTCTGACCAAAAACTCTAGCCGCTGCGCCTTTTAGTATTTCGATGCGCTCAATGTCTAATAGGCTTATGGGCAAGTTTAACATATGATGCCCTGTTTGAGGATCTGAGAATTTTACGCCATTTAAAAGTACTAATGTTTGCTCAAAACTGCCGCCTCTTATTTGGATATCTGCCTGCGTGCCAAAGGCGCCTCGCGAGCGAATATCAATACCGGCGGTGTTTTCTAATACTTCGGTAAGGGTTCTGCTGCTGCTGTTTAAAATCTCTTGTGCACCTATGGTTTGTATCATTCGGTTGGGCTGACCCAAAGTCTGACTCCTATTTTCGCTTACGATGATTTCATTAAGGTCTTTATCGGTTTGGTTTTGAGACTTTACGAGTTGGGTTGAAGAAATAATTAGGCTTAAGAAGAAGATTTTTAAATATCTATTGGTAACTGTCATAAGCCGCCAAAATTAGGATTTGTAGCGGTAAAAGAGCTTTAAGTGGTAGGATATATTTTTTTATGGCTGATTGTAAGCTGAAAAAAGTGAAGACTAAGTGCTTGTGTTAAGATCTTAATTAAAAATAATATTTTGATTCTATTTCACTCAAAGAATCAAGGCGATTTTTAATTTTTCATTCAATTCTAAGATTTCCGAGTTTGTTAGTTTTCCTAAAATGCCTTTGGCAAGAGACTTTTCTAACGTGATGATTTTGCTTACTCTTACAAGAGAAGTTCTCTTGAGACCATTGATTTTATTAGGGGTAATTAACATATCTGTTTCCTCTTGCCAAGATAGATTTGACGTAATAAAGCAAAGAATTAAATCTAATTTATGCTCTGATATTACTACTGCTGGCCTATATTTACTTGAGCTAAAATCTGTAAAGGGAAAGCTAATTAAAACAATTTCACCTTTAATCATTATTTGATTTTTTTAATATCAGAGAGGGAATAAATTTCTTCTTCCTCATTTAAAAAACTAAAGGCTTCGCTTTGCGAAGCAAGGTAACTAGCCTCTTTTGTTAATTCCTCTTCTTCAAACCTTTTTAGTAAAAAATCAGCAAAGGCTGAAATTTCTCTGGCTTTTTCCTCAGGCAACTTTTTTAATACGTTAAGGGTATGTTCTATAATTAATTCTTTTTCCATTGTTTCAATTTTCAGTTAAATCAAAGATATAATATTTTTATTTTTTCTCACCATCGAAATTGTAATTTTAATAGCCGTAGCTTCAATTTAATTATTTGTTTTTAATACCATCTTTTTTTTTCAATTTTACCACCTTATTAAGACTGAATTTTCGCATAAATTTCAGGTAAGAATTAACACGTTAATAGAGGTAAATCAATTATGGAAATAGCAATGGTGGTGGCTGCCGATGAGCAAAATGGAATTGGATATGACAATAAATTACTATGTCATTTGCCCAACGATTTAAAATATTTTAAGCGTGTTACCTCAGGTTATGCTGTGCTTATGGGGCGAAAAACCTACGATTCTATAGGCAGGCCTTTGCCCAATAGAACCAATTTAATTCTCAGCAAAACTACCAAAGAAATTGAGGGTTGTAAGGTGTTTACGAGTTTTGAATCTGTTTTAGATTTTGTCAAACAAGCACAATTAGAGAAGCTTTTTATTATTGGTGGCGATAGTATTTACAAGCAGGCCTTGCCTTTGTGCCATAAGGTTTACCTCACTCGCATTCATCACACGTTTAAAGCAGATGCCTTTTTTGTAGAATTAAACCCATTAAAGTTTGCACTTGTAAGTGCTGAACATCATAGTGCAGATGAAAAAAATGCATATCCGCATACGTTCGAAGTATACGAACGCATTATATTTGCCTCATGATAAATATCCTTCTAATTGGCTCTGGAGGCAGAGAACATGCATTTGCCAAGGCTTTAGCTAAAAGTCCTAACTGTAAACAATTATATATTATGCCTGGCAATGCAGGCACCAGCGAGCATGGTATAAATGTTTCATTGGATGTAAATCAGTTTCATTTGGTAGGGCAATTCTGCCTCGATAATCAAATTAGTTTATTGGTGGTTGGACCAGAAGACCCGCTTGTAAAAGGCTTAAGAGATTTCTTTATGGCCGATCCAAAACTTGCAGGTATTGCTTTTGTGGGTCCGGATAAGGCTGGTGCTCAAATGGAAGGCAGCAAAGATTGGAGTAAAAAGTTTATGCAGAAATACGGTATTCCTACTGCTGCATACCAAACTTTTACTCAAAATACATTAGAAGAAGGATTAGCTTATCTAGAAAACCATAGCTTGCCTATTGTACTTAAAGCCGATGGATTAGCAGCCGG
>JAKRSG010000352.1 GCA_022402405.1 Bacteroidia bacterium
TGAATAAATTTACTAACGTATCTAGAAAAAGCCACCCCAAATAAACTACCCACCAATCCTCCAGCTATTACATCAAAAGGATAGTGAACACCAACATAAACCTGCGAAAAAGCAATGGAAAAAGCCCAAAATAATAATACAGGTAAAAGCCACTTTTGCTCTTTAAAAAAATAAGGTAAAAACACAGCTAAGGCAAAGTGATTTGTGGCGTGAGCCGACATAAAACTATACCCTGCGCAACGCTCTATTAAATGCCTGGTGATTCCTTGCAAATTGGGTTCAGAACAAGGCCTGATGCGCATAAACGTATTCTTAACTAAGTTGGCACTAAACTGATCTGAAAGCACAATAAGAAGAATGAGTGCTAAAATAATTTTCCAGCTTTCTAGCTTGTAGTTTTTGATGATGAAGTAAAGAAACACCGCATACAAAGGATACCAAATCTCTTGCATGCGAATATAAGGAGCCAAAAAATCTAACAGCGGATTGGCTAAACCATTATTAACCGCAATAAAAAAAGTTCTATCGAATTGCAGAATCTGTTCTAACATAGTTAAATTTTTTGTCCGATTAAAATAAGCCTATCACTCTGCTCCTGATGATAAGGCTCGAGTTTATAATTCCCGAAATAGTTTAACATTTTAAAACCAGATTTAGCAAATAACTCCTCAAAATCTGTTAAGCTTAAGGCTTGAACCGACTCAAGATACTGGTGACGTTTGCCTTCATGCTCGAAAACAATCGTTTTTCTTATTTTTCCATTTACTACTTCCCTGCTTATCTCAAATAATATTCCTTGTTTCTCAACGGTTTCGGTTCGAACCAAATGATGAATGACCTTATGAGCATTGAAAAAATCTATGAGAAAGATGCCCTTATCTTCTAAGATAGAATGAATGTTTTTTAGCACCTGAACATCGGTTTCAAAATCTTCGAAATACCCAAAACTAGTGAATAGATTAAGAGCATATTGAAACTTCTCTGTGAGAGATAAATATCTTAAATCGCCTACTTCAAAAGATAAGGTTTCGTTTTCGAATTGCTTGGCAGATTGAATGCTTTGAGATGACAAGTCTACTCCCGTAACATCAAATCCTAATGAGTTAAGAAAGATGCTATGCCTACCCTTTCCGCATGCTAAATCTATAATCTTAGCATGAGGAATTGGTTGATAGAAATTTATTAAATTTCTAAGGAAAAATTCTGCCTCTTTATAATCTCTATGCCCATATAAAATATGGTAATAGGGAGAATCAAACCAATCTGCAAACCACTCCGTTTTCTTTTCCATTTGAAAGCGCGAAGGTACACTTTGGTTTCTAATACTCAAATAATTTAGTTTTTATTAGGAATGTATTTCATTTAACTAACTAAGTTACCTTTAATCAAAAAAATCGAATGTTAAAAATAATGTTTTTGATTTTTACGTTATTGTTACACAAATTTGACACCTATGAAACAAATAATACTAAGAACTATTCTTTTCATTAGCATTATAGGCGCTTGGGTTCAGACCAAGGCCCAACAAGCAAGCATTAAAGGAAGCGTTACTGATACAGTAAATTACAAGCCAATGGCCTATTCTGCGGTAAGTCTTATTAGACCCAACGGAATTTTAGTAAAAACCCAATTTACTAAAACAGACAATGCATTTTTATTCGACCAGATTTTACCAGACACCTATACCCTGCAAATAACCCGAATGGGCTATGCTGATTATGAAGAACGGTTTATTTTAAAAGAAGGAGAACTAAAAGACTTTGGCATCATCGCCTTAATTAGTAAAGAAAATCTCCTGCGTGAAGTGTTAGTAAAAGACCGTTCGGCAATTAAAATAAAAGGCGATACCACAGAGTTTTTAGTCGACTCATTTCTTACCAACAAAAACTCAAATATAGAAGACCTCCTTAAAAAGTTACCCGGTATACAAGTTGATAAATCGGGCAAAATTACCGCACAAGGTCAGGAAGTTAAAAAAGTACTCGTAGATGGAGAAGAGTTTTTTGGCAACGACCCAACCATTGCCACAAAGAATATTAAGGCAGAAAACGTAGAGACGGTGCAGGTATTCGACCAAAAAAGTGAGCAAACACAGCAAACAGGAATAGACGACGGGACCAAAGAAAAGACCATAAATTTAACCCTTAAAGAAGATGCTAAAAAAGGCTATTTTGGTAAGGTAGGCGCTGGTTATGGAACCAAAAATCAGAGTGGAATAGATGGTGTGAGTGCCAACTTTGGAAATGAAAATAGATACGAAGGTGAGGCTATGTACAATAATTTTAAAAACAAAAGAAAAGCCTCTGTTTTTTCCACCTTCAGTAATACTAACAAAACCGGATTAAACTGGGAAGACAGAGAAAAATACATGGGTGGTAATAATGTAGAATACGACGAAGCTAATGGTTATATGTACTCTACTTTTGAATACGACGAAAACGGTTTTAATGGAAATGGGATTCCTGTTACCAATTATATAGGCGCCAATTATTCGGATAAAATTCTTAAAGAAAAACTTACCTATAATTTTAACGCTAGTAGAAAAGAAATGTTGGTGAATGGGATAGATAGAAATTATACCCAATATATTTTGCCAGATACCATGTATTTTAATAGGCAAGATAATCGCATAAAAACCAATCGTATTACCAATGCCTCTAGCGGAAAAGCAGTTTGGAATATAGACTCTCTCAGCACCTTTACCGTAAAAGCCAGCGTTAACCAAAGTATTTTTAATAACGATAATGAATACAGTTCACAGAACCTAAATAGTTTATCTCAAAAAGTAAACGAAAACATTCGAACCAATACCAATACCGGACAAACACTTACGGCCAATTATTCGCTATTTTACAATAAAAAATTCAAAAAATTAGGCCGCTCCTTTTCCATCAATTTTGATCAACGAATAAATAAAAATAACAGTGATGGCAACCTGCTTTCGGATACTAAATTTTTTAATGGAGATTCAAGCATAAGGAGCGAACAAAAGTTGGATCAGATCAAAAACAGCAGCGAAGAAGGCAATCATTTAGGGGCACGTGTTACATACACAGAACCATTGAGCAAAACATGGTCTATCAGTAGCGATTACGACTATCACATTACACTCAACAAATCGTTTATTAACACCTTTAATAAAAGTGCAAGCGGACAAATTTTAACTCGAGTAGATTCGCTTAGCAACCACCTTGATTACAATATTGGCATCAACAAAGGAGGAATAAGTTTTAGGTACATAACCAAAAAAGTAAATGCCTCTTTTGGCGCCAGGATTAGCCATACACTCCTTAGTCAAACCAACAGAATTCAAGATACCACACTATATCAAGACTTCCTAAATTTATTTCCTACCGCTAGCTTTAATTATAAATTAGGTTCAACCAAAAGTATAAATTTAAGCTATTCTGGCTCTACTAGGCAACCCACATTGCAACAAATTAACCCTATACAAGACCTAAGCAACCCCTTAGTTATTTTTAGAGGAAACCCACAATTAGAACAAAGATTTAGCAACGATGTAAACCTATCCTTTAACCATTACCAACCAATTTCTGGAAAGAGTTTTTACGCTAATATTCGCTATAATTATACCTTTAACGATTTTGCTAATTCAGACCAAGTAGACGAGCAAGGAAGAAGAGTTTATAAAACTGTAAACGTTGATGGCAATCAGTATATAAGTAGTTACGCCTATTATTACTTTAAAATAAATGCATTAAACCTCGGGCTGAACCAAAGTATTAGTCCGTATTTTAACAAAAACGCCAATTTTATTAACGGTTTAAGCAATACAAATAAGAATTTTGATATAACATACGACATAAGTTTGAGCTTTGAAAAAGAAGAAAAATTTGAGATTTATTTTTCTCCCTCTATCAGTTATAACTACTCTACTACCACCTTAAGGCCAGATGTAGTAACTGAATTCTTTACATATTATTTAGATTTTGGTTCAGAGTTTATGTTGCCTAAAAAATTCTCTTTAGAGTTTAATGCAGATTGGAATATCCGTCAGAAAACCGCTGTGTTTAACACCAACAATAATGTATTAATTATAAATGCTCAAATAGCCAAGAAATTTGGCAAAAACGACGATTTTAACCTAAGGCTGGGAGTTTCCGATTTATTAAATCAAAATATTGGGTTCAGAAGAACAGCCAACAGCAATTATATTAACGAAAACACCCATATTGTTTTACGCAGATATTTTATGATAGGCCTTACCTATAATTTTCAAAACGGAAGAAACTAATATGAAACAAGTATTAACGATTTACCTATTAATTCTAGTAGGTTTGAACCAACACATAGTTGCTCAACAACTAATTTTAAGCGGAGAGATATTGTTTGAGCGTAGAGAAAATATTCATAAAGGTATGACTGAAGAAAACAGTTGGACCGAGGCAAGAAAGAAAGCCACTCCTAAGTATAAAGTTGATTTGTTCTCCCTACAATTTAACACCAAACAATCCATATATAAGATGCATACAGAAGATGAGCATCCAAGTTTTATGTGGAATAAAATGGCCAATTCTAATAGTGTGTTACAGCTTTTTGATAATAGGTTATACGAAGCCGAAAAAACGATTTACGAAAAAAGTTATCGGGTAAAAGACAGCTTACCAACTTATACTTGGAAATTGGAAAATGAATTTAGAACCATTGCCGGACATTCGTGCAGAAAGGCTAGTACCATTATTTTAGACTCTCTGTATATTATGGCTTTTTATACAGATGAGATACCTGTAAGTGGCGGACCAGAATCGTTTAATGGATTACCCGGCATGATATTAGGCATTGTGGTACCTAGGATAAACACTACTTATTTTGCCACAAAAGTAAGTTCGCAACTTATTCCAGAAAACAACTATACGCTGCCAAAAAGTAAATCCAAAACAACACTTTATAAAGACTTTTATTCAGAATTAGGTAAGGCCTTAAAAGACTGGGGAGAATATGCTTCGCAAGTAATTTGGCGTGCGAGTTTATAAAAATAGTTCTACCTTTGTATCTTAATAATTTCTATCATGAGAGGCACAGGCGTAGCATTAGTAACACCCTTTAAAAAAGACCTAAGTATTGATTTTGATGCATTGGGCAATATCATAGAGCATTGTATTAACGGCGGATTAGAATACTTGGTGGCACTTGGTACAACTGGAGAAAGTGTAACCCTAACCAAGTCGGAGAAAAACGAAGTATACCGTTTTATCAAAAATCAAACGGCCGGCAGAGTTCCGTTGGTAGCAGGTTTGGGAGGCAACAATACTGCAGAGATTATAGAAACCATGAAGGCTTTTGATTTTGATGGATACAACGCTATATTGTCTGTAAGTCCGTATTACAACAAACCATCACAAGAAGGCATCTTCCAGCACTATATGGCTATTCAAGAATATACCGAAGTGCCTATCATATTATATAATGTACCTGGAAGAACTA
>JAKRSG010000353.1 GCA_022402405.1 Bacteroidia bacterium
CCAATGGAATTTATTTTTTAACCATACAGCAAAATAACAAAAACTTTGTGCAGAAAATTGTAATTGATAAGTAGAGGAAAAAATTCGAAAATCTAAATACGAAAAGCAAAATCCGAAATTCTAAATTCGAAATTCGAAAGGGGATTTGTGGTGGTGGTGAGTTTTTGTTTAAGGTTTATGCGTTTAATCGTTTATTTGTTTAATTGTTTATGCGTTCAAGGTTTAATCGTTTATTTGTTTAATTGTTTGTGGGTTTGGGGGTTTGTTGGTTTGGTGCCGGATGGGATTAAACTCTGTCTTTAAAAGGGGCGTTAGCCCTGACATCTTAGTAGCATAAAATTCATATTAATATTACCTAGAGGGGCGCTAGCCCTGACATCTTGTTACACTCAAATTTCTCTATTAGATATTGAACAAGTACAACAATTAGATGTCAGGGCTAAAGCCCCTTTTGAATGGAAGCGTTGTTTTAACTGGCTACTAAGATGTCAGGGCTAACGCCTCTAAAATGGCAAATTAAAAAAATGTCGAACATCGAATGCTGAATGTTGAATTTCGAAGGATTAAAAAGCCAGCTGCTAGGAGCAAAAAATGTAGAACGAGCAAAAACTATGGTCTATGATCCATATACCATCTAGAAAAAAAACTATATACTAATCCAATCCCGTTGTGTCTATACCAAATAACAAATGTAATTCTCGAAGCGACATTGCGTTAACCTTACTTCTTAACTCTTCAAAGGGTAAATTGTAAATTTTATTTAAGTATGGATTTGTCTTATAGCGATATTTATTTAACACTTCAGCCATCATACCTTTTTCGTAATATCTGCGTTCAATTAAAGATTCCACATAAACATGTTTTCTGATAGTATCATTCAATTCATTAGAAGTAGCAATATTTAATTTTAGTGGCTTGTAAGGGTCAACTTTAAAAAACCAGCTGCCATTAGTATAAAAAACTTTTATTGGATCTTTTTCAAAGTGGCTCATATGAATATATTCGCTCTCATACCTATTTGTTGAAATTCTTTTTAAATTGAATAATGATTGCTCTGCGTAACCCATACTGCCTTTGTATGGGTAACCAGCCATATATCCCAAAACACTATCTTCACTTACAAACTCTATAAATACAAATGGGTTACCATCTTTAATTAATTTAGGTTTATTTGCCATTGCGCATAAAACAAATGGAAATTTGAAAGCACTAGAATCCTGCTGCGTGATGCGTGAACTGTGTTCTGAACCTTTAAACATGTATGAAAACAACCACATTGGTATTGCTAAAATTAAAATTAGTATCTGTTTCATTTTGTAAAATAAATAGAAGAAAATGCAGAAACTGTTCTAATTTGTCGTTCATACATCAGCGTATAATGAGCAAATTGCGGAGCATTTAAAGTTAATAATCCAATGTTTGGCATAAAATGACCTGATAAAAGTGCCGTGAGCGTTGTAGCCCCAGTGCATTGAATTCCCAAAGCGGCAGAATACGGCGTTTTTGCAGAAATTTTATTAACCGTATTTACCACTTTCGAATTTAGGCCTACGTTATAAAGTTCTGTATTTATATCCATTCCGTGAAGGCTTCGATAATCGTTAGTTCCTTTTGAACCCAGAAATTTCTTTACTATATTTTGTCTTTGGTTTTTAGGCCCGAAAGAAATTGATAATTTACCATTTTGGTTCTCAAACTGAGAATGGCCTGGGTCAAATCCATTTTTTAAATCTGTATTATCTGTTTGCAAAGTATGAAACGAGTTTTGTGGGTTAATTACGCCAAATAAATCAACCACATTTCCAAACCCGCCCAACCCATACCCAACATTCTGCCAAGTACTGTTACCATCTTTGCCTAAATAGCCTAGCTCGTTGTTGCTAAAATTAAAAGATGCCGCGCCAAAACTTACTGTTAAATCTGTTTTACCACCAGATGTAATATAATTTGTTCCTGAACCAACCATTGAACCAAACATAATAGCCGATGTATTGCCCAATACACCAGATGCAGCAATACCAGATGTTAAACCTGCCGTTGCCACTGTTACAGCTATAGTAGACGCCACATTAAAGGTTTGGGAGGGGCTATGTCCAGTCATAATCATGGCAGAACCAACTCCTGTGAAGGCGGCAATGCCCAAAAAAAGAAGTGGCAAGCCAAAAACAAGATTCCCATCTGGGTCAGTATATTTCAGGGGGTTATTCCAAGCATAACTATATCTATTAAAGCTTTGTGTATTCTCTGGTGCCTGCACAAAATTATCTGGACTAAGCATTCTGCCAAGCAAAGGGTCGTATAGTCGTGCATTCATATTAACCAATCCAAACTTGTCTAAATGTTCATGACCAGTAAAAACCGCGATTCAAAAAGCTAGGGCTTGTAACACCTGCATAGCTCCAATTTTGTGGATTTCTGCGTTTGCCCCAAGCATCAAAATTGTATTCTGTATGTTCATATACTTTTTGTTCGGCCCCCTCTCCAATGTATTTCGATTCGTCAATAGATTCAATCCAAAGTTGGTGGTGATTAATAAATTGAATTAAGACCTCAGTCTCTTCACCTTTGAAGAATTTTGATTCTTCAGACTTTTGTATTGCTCTCTTTTTTTCTCTAAGGAAATTGACGATTGTTTGGATAATTTCTCCATCCCTAACTTTTGCATTTCCTGAAATGACATTTTGTAGTTCATATTTTGAATACATTTGAAACAAATATAATTTATTCCAATAAAATTTACAACGTAAAGGCCTTAAGTTTAGTTACTAAAATACAGACCAAATTCAAAATCCTTCCTTTAATGCAAACTTTAAAAATGTAGAACATCTAATGCTGAATGTTGAATTTCGAAGGAACAAAAGTCAGAAGCCAATAATAGGATTCTAATGAACAAGAACTATGGTGCATAGACGCAAAAAGCAAATTCCTTATAAAAAGTAAAAATAGCATCAAACTTAATTGCATCAGTGAATAATGGATAAATTTCTGATAATAACAGACTCCCTATTACCATCAGTAAATTCCAATAAACAATAATATAAACCAATAGGCATACTTGAAATCTCTGTTGTAAAAACATGGTCTCCTTCTAATAAATTCAGAGAATTAGTAACAATTTTAATCGTCTCAAAATTTGAATTTTTTATTGATATCTTTAAATTACCATTAACGGGCAAATGAGTATTTATTGATAAATTAATTGTTGCAGGATTTGGGCTCATTGACATTTGTACAGAATCTAAAACACCCATTTCATTCATGTATACTATTTCATTTTCTATTTCTCCTGTCATTCCAAATTCGTTACAAGAATAAAAAAAAGTACCATTAAAACTTCTAATTTGACCATCACATCCAACAAAAGTGAAAATATAATAATAGGTGCCAGTAGATAAATTATTATACATTTCTCGAACATTAAAATTAAAAACATGGTTTCCCGAGTTTAAAATATTCTCTTTTTCTAAAATGGGTTGGCCCCATCGGTTATACAGAAACAAACTTGCGCTCCTTACTCCTTTAGTTTCCAATCTCAATATTCCATCACAACCAACCCAATTGTTAAAATTAAAGCTAAAAGGCACAGTACTATTGTCCCAATTTACTATTCTTTCAGTCCAGATATTACTACAATAGTTTTTAGTTTTTATTCTAAATTTATAACAACCGCAAGGATCAGGAATATCGCCTAAATAACTGAATGTAAGCAAACAACATTCAAAATCTAAACCTCTTTTATATATGTAGTTTTTAAGAAGGTTACCGTTACAATCCTCTAAATCTACCGTAACCTCTTCTGCTTCATTTCCAACTGTAATATTAAAAGTCGGCTCAAAATCTAAGTTAATATCTGATATGACCAGACTTGGATTGTTATTTGGAGTTTTAGTATAATTAACTATTATCTCTCTTTCAGAAACTTGTCCACATTGATTGGTAATTTTAAGTTTAAATTTTATCGTTCCATTACCTGTTTCAGGAGGGCAAAATAATGGATTTGAAATATTTGATAAATTTAAATATTGCATTCCACTTTCAGGTACAGATAACCATGAATAAGAATAACCTGTTTGTGGCAGGCAACCAATCAATACACAATTTTCATCACACACATTGATTACCCTTGGTAAATGGCAGGTAGGAGGTTGACAGGGTTCTCCACATGGTGCAATAAGAGCATTAAATTCAGCTGACCTCTCCACAGTAAAGCCAGGTTTCAAATTAACCATTTCCGAGGCCTTGTACGTAATAATTGGCCAATAAGTCATTTGCCAACTGGGCACACCATTTGCATCATCTAACAAACCATGCTCCGCACTCACAGTTTGCTTTTGATGCAAAATAACTGGTTTATTTCCTAGCTCATTTCCAGCAATGATAACTGATGCTTCCTCAAGCTCTTTACCTAAATAATAATCTCGTTCTTCTCTTACCATTAATGAAGGGCAATATTCGAATAGTTCTATATCATCAAGCATTACGTGAGCGAAACTACCATTATCATCTTTATTTGGTTCAATAACTATATGGGTTAAATTATAATCATCATAAATCGCATCATTTGGCACTGTAAACTTATTTTGTATTACATGCCAATTTCCACAATCAAAACCAAAATCGGTGTAGTTTGTAACACATGCGGAAGCTGGGTAATTTTTACCCAAAGAAATTGCTTTTTTCAGCTTTATATATCCATTTCCACCACGGTCATCTCTCCAATCATTATTTTGAGAAAAATGTACATTAAAACTATACCGGTGTCTATTTATATCAACTTCAGCATTAGATAGGCGAACTTTCCATCTTAATAAATATGATTTATTCCTTTTAAGGGAGCTTCCGTCTGCAAGCTTTGTTTTTACACCCTCTCTAACTTGAATAAACCTTGAAGTTGGAACTGGATAAGTACGTTTATCTGCAAAAAAGAAATATCCATCACCATCAATATTTTCCCATCCAAGCCATAATACAGAATAATCATCTCGCTTACCTATAGATTTCATAAAATTAGAATAAATTGTCGATGGATAAGCTTCATCCCAATCATTAATTTGACCTAAAATCCTTTTATAACCTGGACTTCCAGGTCCACTTTCAAAGGAATTGTTAGGAATTAAATTTTTAGGCGTTTGACATAAAACCAATTCAATAAAAATTAATTTCATTAAAATCAGAAAAAAATACTTTTGCATAGTTAAAATCCTATTTGGAATCCGTAAAAAAATGTATTAAATAAAAGGCGAGATTCTTTATCAGAATAATCTGTTGACCATACTTTAATTTGGGGCGATTTTATACTGTTTAACATAATATGAGCACCAAGCATAGGTGATATAAAAAACTTTTTACTAATATAAAGCCGTTTAGACAAATTGAGTTTTAAAAAGCCTAAGTTAACCATGTCTGACTCTTCAGGATAAGGAGAATATGGGAATTTTGAAATAGATTCATGACGCCAAATGGAAAGAAAAGACC
>JAKRSG010000354.1 GCA_022402405.1 Bacteroidia bacterium
TCAAATGATTTACCAAGAATTTTAAAAAATAATTTGGAATTTGACACAGTTCATTCTGAGCGTAACGAAGTGAAGCGAAGAATCTTCATTCTTTTGGTAGGATTTTCCCGGACAGCAGTGATTTCGAATTTTGTATTCCTTTAAGTTCCACAATATGTTTTGAATCTGCTATCAAATTCGGGTAATGGGGGAGTGCTATATGCTATGTTTTTTGGGTCGTATGAATATGGATTTTCTACTACTTGCATCAGGGTTTTGAACTTACTATCATCGCCTGCAATCATAGAGTCTAATGCTTCTTCTACCAAATGATTTCTTGGGATAAATGCTGGGTTATTTTTGCTCATGATGGTTCTTGCGTGTGCCATTCCAACGCTACTTTCTATATAATTTTCCCATCGGTTTCGCCATGTTACAAAATCATCTTGAAGCATATTTGGTTCAGCCAGAAATAATGGGTTGCTAAGGGCTAAAAAGGTGTTGGTATAGTCTAACGTATATTTTTCCATTAAGCTTAATAACTCGTTTACCCAAGTTACAAGTTCGCTGCTTAGGTCTTCTATTCCAAGTTTTAATAGCATGGTGCCATAATATTGGTTCACCCATAATCTATCGTATTTAGCCAAGGTTTCTTGAGCCCATTCCACGGCTACAGATTGTTCGCTGTGTATCATTGGTAACAAGGCTTCGGCTAATCTGGTGAGGTTCCATTTGCCAATATTGGCTTGGTTTCTAAATGCATATCTGCCATCTCTGTCTATGGAGCTAAAAACGGTGTTGGGGTGGTAGCTGTTCATAAAAGCGCAGGGACCATAATCAAAAGTTTCGGCGCTTATGGCCATGTTATCTGTGTTCATTACCCCGTGAATAAAGCCAACGCGCATCCAATTGGCTATAAGTTTTATTTGGGCATGCATCACCGTATTTAGGAGTTCTAATGCTTTGTTTTGGGTCGATTTAAGTTCTGGGTACAAGCGCTCAATGGTATAATCTAATAAGGCTTGTTGCTCTTCTAAGGTGCAGAATTGTCGGGCAAACTCAAAGGTTCCTACTCGTATATGACTCTTCATAACCCTCGGTAAAACCGCACCTTCAAACACTTGTTCTCTCTGTACCGTATCGCCTGTTTTAATTACCGCCAAGCTTCTAGAGCTGGCAATGTTTAAATGAAACATAGCTTCACTTATGAGGTATTCTCTCAACATGGCTTTGTAGGTTGCTTTGCCGTCGCCCCCGCGAGAATACTTGGTTCTTCCGCCGCCTTTTAGTTGTATATCGTATCTGTTTTTTTCGGTTTGAACCCATTCGCCAACCATCACCGCCCGCCCATCACCCAGCATAGTGAAATGCCCAAATTGATGTCCGGCATAGGCTTGAGCAAAGGTTTGAGCATTTGGGTTTGGTTCAGCCAGTTGAAGAAATTTGAGTAGCTCTTGCGAGTTGCTTGTATTTATGCCAAGCTCATGCATGAGTTTTTGGTTCAACAAAGCTATTTCTGGCTTGCTTAATGGAGCTGGTTTTACAAGTTCAAAAAATTTATTGGGTAGTGTTAAATACGTATATTCTAGTGTTGACATAATCAATGCTTTTTATAAGGTTTCGATGAATTGCCGGGCTGTTAAAATGGGTAATTTGACATTTTTAAAATCTTTGAGATTTCGGGTTATTATTAATTCCTGATTGCCCTCTAAAGCAGTGTAATATTGAAGGGCGTCTTCAAAGTCTACAAAGGTTTCATCATTTAAAGCAAGGTCTATTACTTTGTCGTCTAAAGGTAATACGGTAATAATCAATTTAAGTTTTCGTAAAACAGATTTGGTTTTGTTGGCATTCATTTGCCTTAATAATGTAAAACTGGTATTTGCAATAGTTAATGCCGAAACAAATAACTCAATTTGATTTTTATCTGCCAAAGAAAATAATTGAGCAGCCTCCTCATAAAAAGGAGCTCTTTGCAATAATAAATCTATCACAATGTTAGTATCAACAAAGACTTTTCTCATTTATACTTTTCTTGTAGATAGCTCGCATATTCTTTTTTATAGTCAAAGTCTTCGGGAAGATCTATAACTCCACTTAAGCTCTCAACTAGAGGAGTTATAGTTAACTTTTTCTCATCTGTCTTTTTCTGAGTTAAAGTGTCAAGATAAGACTCTATCATTTTTGATAAGCTAGTTTTATGGTTATGAGCATATATTTTAGCTTTTTCAATTACCTCCTGATTCAATCTTATTGTTATTTTAGTTTTCATAATAATTTCGTTTCATTTAATTATAAAATAAATGTCTAAAGCAAAATAATTGGTTTGACAATTGATCATTACTTCTTATTCATAAGGTATTTATCCAGAAATTGTTCTTGCTCCCACAACAAATGTAAAATATTTTCTTTGGCGGCGTAGCCGTGCGATTCTTTTGGTAACAATACCATACGTACCGGAGCGCCTAAGCCTTTCAGGGCTTGGAAGTATCTTTCTGTTTGTAGGGTAAAGGTGCCTGGATTATTATCGGCTTCTCCATGAACCAAAAGCATGGGTGTTTTCATTTTGTCGGCATTCATAAAAGGCGACATTCCATTGTATATGGCAGGAATTTCCCAGTAATTTCTTTGTTCGCTCTGAAAACCAAATGGTGTAAGCGTACGATTATACGCGCCACTGCGGGCAATACCGCAGGCAAATAGTTTGGAGTGTGTAAGTAAATTGGCTGTCATAAATGCCCCGTACGAATGTCCGCCAACGCCCACTTTGCTTCTGTCTATATACCCCAATTTATCAACGGCATCAATGGCTGCTTCGGCATTGTCTACTAGCTGACTCATAAAATTATCATTAGGTTCTTTGTCGGCCTCACCAATAATAGGGAAGGCAGCATCATCTAAAACGGCGTAACCTTTAGTAACCCAATATACAAAAGAGCCATAATACGGTACGGTAAATTCGTTTGGATTGGCATCTGATTGTCCGGCAGTATTTTTATCTTTATACTCTCTTGGATAAGCCCAAATTAATAATGGTAATTTTTGCTTTTTGGCTTTATCGTAACCTGCAGGTAAGTATAAAGTGCCCGATAACTCTACGCCATCTTTTCGTTTGTATTTGATGAGTTCTTTGCTTACATTTTTGATGCTCTCGAACGGATTTTTAAACTGAGTAATAGGAGTGAGGGCGTTCTTTTTCTGAATATCGCGGATGTAATAATTTGGATATTCGTTTTTAGATTGGATCAGTACAAGCGCTTTTAATTGTTTATAATCGCTTATGGTTAGAATGTTTTCTTGCTTGTTAGTAAAGTTACATTGGTAGATTCTTTGAGCCTTTTGGGTGGCTAAATCATATTTATCTATAAAAGGGAATTGACCTTCTTTGCTATGTCCTTCGCCAATTAAAAAAGCTGATTTGTTTTCTAATTTTAATACTTGTCTGCCAAAACTATTTTTCTCGGTAGAAAAATTGCCTGGGTCTGAGTAAATATCTTGGTAGTTTCTGCTAAATAAAACGATTGGTTTTACTTGCGCATCAGAAGGATTAAATAGGTATGTTTTTTCGTTGCGGGTATCGTACCAATTATCTGATGCGATAGCTGTGGTTTCATTTCCCCATATAATTCCGCTAAAGCGCTGCTCGGTTTTAAGGATAGATTTTGGAGCTGTATTAAAGGGAGCTTCCCACTCAAATACTTCGTCTCTATACTCCACTTTGTTAGCAGGGTTGCCCTGATCCAAAGCTTCCACATAGTATAAACTTGAAGCTTTATCATTCCGCCAATTGATGTTGCGTTTACCCGCTTTTACAGCCATAAATCCTTTAGCCATAACTTCGTTTAATGGCGAATAGTTTACTTCTTTTGTTAATTGTCCGCCTGCACTGTATACCTTGCTGCGCATAGGAAAACGATTGTATGGCACAATGTACGAAAAGGGTTTTTCTATGGTGCTTATTAAAACGTACTGACCGTTTGGCGATATTTTTTCGTCTACAAATAAGTCTTTTGCTAAGAAAAGTTTATCTGTGCCATCTATATCTAAAATATGTAATTCTGATTGAAGAATAATCTCAAAGTTCTGCTCATCTATAGGGTTTTTAAGCAAATCTTGGTAAGTTCTGTTTTGCGATTTAGTTTGCTCGCTCACAGCAACGGTTGGTCCGGCCGGTAAGCTTTTCTTTGCATCTATCAAGGCTGGTTTTTGCGAAGGAATGGTTTTTACTAAAAGGGTCTTGCTATCTGGAAACCAACTGTAAGGCTGACCTGTATTGGCATTGAGTGCTTGTGTGTTTATTTTCTTAGCAGAGCTTGTAGCTACATCTATTATCCATAAATCAACTGTTTGGTTGGTAGCGTTTAAGAAGGCTATTTTCTGCTCGTTGGGCGACCAGTTAATACCAAATATTCTGGGGTTTTCTGGCATGCCAGTAATTTCAGATTCTTGTCCGCCTTTAATTTTCTTAAGGGTTAACCTGTTTATAAACGAGGTGGAGCTGCTCATGTTGGTTAAAGGGTTTATGCGCAAACCGCCCAAACGCAACTCCTCTTGGTTCAAATCTTCTAATGTTTTATAGGTGTTTCTATACATAAAAAGTAAGGTTTCTACCTTAGAGTTTATAGATACATTGGGCGCTCTGGTATAATCTGCTAAGGCTAATATTTCTTTACTTGGTTTTTGAAATGTTAAAGGGTCTTGAGCCCAGGCAGTGCTTATGAAAGCAAATATCAACGTAGTAAGTAAAGCAATTGAAAATATATTTTTCATGTATATTAAGGTTTAAAATGAAGCTTATGTTCTGATAGTAATTGTTGTAATTTTGGGATGGAGCTTTTGCCCATACCATGCAGTTTTAATAATTCTTTTATAGAGTATTGAGCCAACTCCTCTATGCTGTTGATGTTGGCATTTAGCAAGGCTCTTTGGGCAGGCGCCGCAATATTTGAAAAGATATTTTCTTGATTGGTGCTTACTTCTATTTTATTTGTTTTGGGCATTTTTAAACGGTAGGTAAAGATGGTAAAATAGGATTAGAAATGCAAGTTGTTTCTGAGAATTGTGGAGTGCACGAATAATTACCCAAAATTGGGTCGGAGTAAAAGGCATTTACTCCAACTCCGAGCTTATCGTATACACCCAACTCATAGGTTCCAACACCTGCAAAATCTCCAATAGCTATATTGGTTTAAGAAACAGAAATGCCATATTCATCTTGAATTTGCAATCGTATTATTAAGGCTTATTACTTCATACTTCATACTTAATAATTCAATTAACATTGGTTCAGCCAGAAATTAATACCATTGTTTATAAATATCATAACCATAGCGAAGCAACATAATAGATACGATAAGCAAGAAAGTACTTCTTATAAATGAGTTTCCTTTTTTTAGGGCTAATCTGGCTCCAACAATGTTGCCTGAAATATTGA
>JAKRSG010000355.1 GCA_022402405.1 Bacteroidia bacterium
CCATCTTCATTTAAAACCAAGGCGTTTTCCCAAATCCAAGCCTTAACTTTTAGCAAGGCACTACTGCCGCTTATAACGCCGCCTTGTGGCACTGCCTGTGTGTATAACACTCCGTTATAAAGTGCTGTGGGTAATATTTTAGAATCGGTATTAAATGCAATGGCCGAGCGCACATTTGGGTTAAATTCTCCCTGCTCTTGGTAATCACGCGTGGCTCTTACAGCATCTATTTCGTTTAAGCCCATGATATTATTAAGTGCAATTAATCCTGGATAAATATGCTTGCCTTTTGCCTCAATAACCGTAGCATTTTTGTATAGGTTCTTTTGGCTTGAACCCACTTCTACTATCTTGTTTTTTTCTATAACCAATACGCCATTTTCTATTATTTGTCCGTTGCCAACATGAATGGTAGCACCGCTAATGATAGTAGTTTGAGCGTTTAATGTACTTCCAAAAAGTATAATAATACTCACCCAAAACAGGTGTTTTATTTCTAGTCTTTTCATGTTCTTTATCTTAATCTTCACAATGGTAATCTGGGTCTAATTCGGAAACTTTGCTTTCTGTTTTCTCGCCATTTTGTTTGGCTTCTAGCATTTTTTGGATAATTCTGTTTCGTTCATCCTCCATTTGTTTTCGGTGCTCTTGGTCTTTGCTTCTATCGTAATAAATTATACCATCCACCACCGTGTATAGGGCTTTTGCTTCAATGCTAAGGGGGTTATCCGACCATAAAACCAGGTCTGCATCTTTACCCATTTTAATACTGCCAGTTTGTTTATCTAGGTGTAGCATCTTTGCGGGGTTAAGTGTCACCATTTTCCAAGCATCCATCTCCGAGATGCCTGTATATTTAACAATCTTGGCTGCTTCCTGATTTAATCTGCGTCCCATTTCTGCATCATCACTGTTTATGGCAGTTACTACTCCCATGCTGTTTAAAATCCCAGCGTTCTGAGGAATGGCATCTATAACCTCATATTTGTAGGCCCACCAATCGGCAAAGGTAGAAGCACTAGCACCGTGCTTTTTCATTTTGTCGGCTACTTTATAACCTTCTAAAATATGAGTAAAGGTGTTTACCACAAATCCTAAACTGTCTGCCACATGCATAAGCATGTTTATTTCGCTTTGTACGTAACTGTGGCAGCTAATAAATCTTTTCTTGTTTAAGATCTCCAATAGCGTTTCCATTTCTAGGTCTTTGCGGGTAAGCTTTGGATTATTTTTAAGAGCTGCTTCATATTCTCTAGCTCTAATAAAGGCATCGTAATAAACTTGTTCTACACCCATTCTGGTTTGCGGAAATCTACCTGTTTCGTTGCCCCAATTGCTCTGCTTTACGTTTTCTCCTAAGGCAAATTTTATGAACCCATCGGCGCCAGAAATCTTCATTTCTTCTGGCGATTTACCCCATCTTAATTTTATAATGCTGCTCTGTCCGCCAATGGGGTTACACGAGCCATGTAACTGCTGACAAGCAATAACGCCGCCGCTAAGTTGCCTGTAGATATTAATATCTTCCGAGTTAACTACATCTCCAATTCTTACCTCGGCGGTGTTGTTTTGGGTACACTCATTTACGCCTCTGTAAATGGCAATATGCGAGTGCTCGTCTATAATTCCATTGGTTAAAAACTTGCCTTTTGCATCAATTATTCTGGCGTTTGGCAAGCTTACATTTTTGCCAATGGCAACAATTTTTCCTTTGCTAACAGCCACATCGGTTTCGTATAAAATACTGTCTAACTCGTTTGTCCAAACAGTAGCACCTTTAAAAATTATGTTTTCTTGCGCAGGCTGTTGCTCGTTTCCGTATTCGCAAAATGGATAAATTATCTTTCCTAACTCAGGCTTTTTTTCGGTAGGTTTCTTGGCTTGTTCTGTCTGAACCGAATCTAACGTTAGCCTAAAAGATGTCGTGTTTTGAGCATTTGGTCCCCAATTACCTACCATGGTTTTTGCTGTATTTTGCACTGGGTTTATGTCCTGAACCCAAGCATTTAAACGTAGGATGTTTTTACTTTTGGTAGTTTCTGGAAAACTAAAGCTGTAAATACCTTCAGCTTCTTGAATCGTTACTTTAATAGTGTCTTTGCCTCTTAACAAGCCAGAATATTTGCCGTCTTTATCTGTAATGCTTAGGGTATATCCTTTAAATGGTGCATCTAAGCTACTGTAGTTTCCTGCAATATTTATGCGTGCCTTAGATTTAACTACGTGTTCTTCTCCTTTAATAAAATGACTGCTAATCTCGCTTCCGTTTTCAAATAAGTTTCCACTGCAAAGAAAGAAATTGGCCATTTTGTCTTTCTCTATACTGCCCATGTTGTTTATGCCTAACCATTGCGCCGGAGTGGTAGTAAGCGCGGCTAATGCAGCCTTTTCGTTTAGTCCGTAAACAACAGCTTTTCTCAAGTTTTTCAAGAAGGTTTCTGCATCCTTGCAAGATTCCATCGTGAGTGAAAAGGGAATTTGATTTTGGTTCAGCCAAGCGGCATTTGCTGGCGCTAATTCCCAATGTTTTAAATCGCCTAAGTTAATTTTTAGGGCGTCGAGCGGACTAGCAATTTCGTATGGTTTAGGGAAGTTTAGCGGAACTATGAGTCGTGCGCCTGTGGCCTTAATTTCGTTTATTCTTTGGTATTCGTCGCCATTGCCTTTAATAATAAAGCTGCTCGAAAACTCTTTGGCAATTTTGGCTGCTCTAAGAATGGCTAATTTATTTTCTGCCTCAAAAATAACGGGTAAATGTTTCTTGGCATTTATTTTTTCTAAGCCAATATTGTATTCACCTTTTTGTTTGCTGTACCAATCGGCATCGTACAGTGTTTGTCTAATTAGCGCAATGCAACCCATCATAGAACCAGGGTAAGCTTGTTTGCTGCTGCCTTTGTTAAAGCTCATTTGCGTAGCGGCTTCGGGCTGAACCAACATTTTTTGCTCGTGTTGATTTCCGCTTAAAACCAAGGCCGCACTTCCTCTAAATATTCCATCTGGAATGGCAACTAGTGCGGCACCAAAACCACTTGCCAATAGATTTTTGTTGGCTTTTGCATCTACTTTAAATTCTGAGGCTGCTTCTTGATGAGATTTAACGGCATCGTTCCAAGCATAGGCGCCTTTTTGGTTGTTAGCATATTGTTCTCTGCCATCTGAAGATTTAGCTGCAGATAATCCGTAATGGCTAAACAAATCTATAAACGACGGATAAAGATATTGGCCTTTTCCATCGATGATTTTAGCTTCTTTTGGAATGCTAATATTGGTTCCTATGGCTTCTATTGTGCCATCTTTTACTACTATTTTAGCATTTTTAAGCAGCGTTTCTGGAGTGCTTTGTATGTGCACATTTACAATGGCAAAGTACTGAGTAAGCTCGTTTGCTGGTCCGTTATTGGGGAATGTCTGCTGCGCCCACAAACTTTGATAACTAAGGAGCAAAATGCTTAAAAATAGAATGATTCGTATTTTCATCGTGTAAAGTACTGGAATAATTTAATTTAGCTTTCTAATAAATTTCTGCAATGTATAAGAAAAATATCTGAAAATAAATGCCACTGCTATTTATGGCATTTTTGGCTAATATATTGTATGTTTGAAGGGCAAAAATGGATTTATTAAACGAGTTAAAATATAAATTTAAACAAGGAAATGCTGTAGTTCAAATCATTCTGGTGAATGTTTTGGTTTACATTTTTTTCGCCTTGTTATCACTTGTGTTCTTTTTGTTTAACCAAACTTCGGTTCTGGCAGCTTTCATGAAATGGTTAATGCTTCCGGCAGCTTTGGGTAATTTAATGTATCAGCCTTGGAGCATTTTTACCTATATGTTTTTGCACGAAGGCTTCTTGCACATTTTGTTTAATATGCTTTGGTTATATTGGTTGGGCAATTTGTTTCAGCAGTATTTGGGTAATGTTAAAACGTTTCAAGCCTACATTCTTGGGGGCATTTTTGGCGGATTAGTTTACATTGCTTCTTATAATATTTTCCCTGCTTTTTCTAATCATGTAGATACCTCGTATGCTTTAGGTGCCTCTGCAGGTGTGTTATCTCTGGTAGTTGCAACTGCCACCCTTCTTCCCGAGTATGGCATTCAATTGTTTATTATTGGTCAGGTTAAGCTTAAATACATTGCTCTTATCTCGGTTTTGCTAGATTTAATTAGCATTCCAAATGGCAATGCTGGCGGACATATAGCGCATGTTGGAGGAGCAGCATTTGGGTATTTGTTTATTAAGTTAATATACAGTCAGAGTAAGCTGCCCAATACCATGGATGCTATTTTTAGCAGTATCGGTAATTGGTTCAAACCGAAACCTAAAATGCAGATTAAGCATAAACAAAAGACTACTACTTTTTATACAGGTAACAAGCCAAACCAACAAGAAATTGATGCCATTTTAGATAAGATTTCTAAAAATGGTTACGAGAGTTTATCTCAAAAAGAAAAAGAGATTTTATTTAAAGCAAGCAAGGGGTGAAGGTCTTAACATATGTATATTTATTGGTGAGCATTGGTTTGGCTCTAATGCTTGTGGGTGGCTTGATTTCGCCTTATTTTAACCCAACAGAATTTTGGCCCATTGCCTTTTTAGGACTCGCATTTCCGTTTCTATTTTTGGCTAATATATTGGCTTTTGCAACTTGGTTTTTAGTAAAGAAAAAATTCTGGATTATTCAAGGTATTGCTCTTGCTTTAGCCTTGTTAAAAACACCTGCTTTTATTCAGTTTAATGCTAAAGCCCTGCCTCAACCTAAGCCTGCTAGAACGTTAAATGTTCTGAGTTTTAATACACATTATATGGGTGCTTACGACTATTCTGGAGGCGATTCTGGATTTTTCTTTAATATGCTCGATACGCTGAAGCCCGATATAATCTGTTTGCAAGAGTTTGCTAACTTAGGAGGTAACTATGAGAAGCCCATGTTTAAGCGTTTTTTCAGGCAGTTTAAAGAGTTCAACAATGTAAATGCAGATGCCTTAAATACTAGTTTTCCTACGGGTTATGGGGTGTGTATTTTTACTCGTTTTCCTATAATTGATAAAGGGTTTCTAGAGCTCGAAAATCAAAATAGTAATCTAACCGTTTTCGCAGATATTTTGGTTGGTTCAGACACAATAAGGGTGGTTAATACGCATCTAAAATCTATTGTTTTTGATAAAGATGATTACAAAACTGTGGAGAAATTAAAGGTAGCAAATGAGACCAATTTAGATGCCATGCGACGTATTTTAGCTAAGTTAAAATATGCGTTTAAGTTTAGGGCTAAGCAGGCAGAGAAAATTCGTGAGCGATTACAAACCACCAGACATAAGGTTATTTTGTGTGGCGATTTTAATGATTCGCCAACCAGTTATTCTTACCTAACCATACGTGGTAATTTAAAAGATGCTTTTCGCGAATCGGGTAGAGGTATGAGCAGAACCTATATTGGAAAAATAGA
>JAKRSG010000356.1 GCA_022402405.1 Bacteroidia bacterium
CAGAGCTTTTTAACTATCCTTTTGTGCATTTAACGGGTCATGGAAACATTGTTTTCTCTGAACAGGAAGCCAAAAATTTGCGCAACTATTTATTGGCAGGCGGCTTTCTACATGCAGATGATAACTATGGTCTCGATAAGTTTTTTAGGCGCGAAATGAAAAAGGTTTTTCCAGAATTAAGCTTTGTAGAATTACCTTTTAACCACCCTATTTATCAAAAGCCCTTCTCGTTTAGCAATGGCTTACCTAAAGTGCACGAGCACGACAATAAGCCTTCGCAAGGATTTGGATTAATATACGAAGGAAGACTGCTGTGCTTCTACAGTTACGAGTGCGATTTAGGCAATGGTTGGGAAGACAAAGAAGTACACAACGACCCAGAACCCGTGAGGCAAAAAGCCCTACAAATGGGTGCAAACATTGTGAGTTATGCTTTTATGAAATAGTTTACCCAAGCGCCTTAATCTCATTAACCAATTCGGTTAGTGCTTTTTTGGCATCCCCAAACAACATGCTGGTTTTTGGTTTAAAGAACAACTCATTCTCAATGCCAGCATAACCTGCTTTCATGGAGCGCTTATTTACAATAACGTTAGCTGCATTTTCTACATCCAAAATAGGCATTCCGTAAATAGGCGAATTAGGATCTGTTTTGGCAGCAGGATTTACCACATCATTAGCACCCACAACCAATACTACATCAGTAGTAGTAAACTCTGGATTAATCTCTTCCATCTCCACTAGCTTATCGTAGCTAACATTACTCTCTGCTAATAACACATTCATGTGCCCTGGCATTCTACCTGCAACAGGATGAATAGCGTATTTAACCTCAACACCTTCCGCTTCTAACAGTAATTCTAAATCGTGCACCACATGTTGAGCTTGCGCAACCGCCAAACCATAACCTGGCACAATCACCACCTTTTTTGCATAGCGCATTAATATGGCTGCATCGCTGGCAGTAACTTCTTTGGTGCTCCCTTGAAAACTACTGCTTGAGGCCGCTTCGCCTTTTGCTCCCCCACCAAAATTCCCTATAAGCACATTTAGCAACGAACGATTCATGGCATTACACATAACAATGGTTAGTAAGGTTCCGGCTGAACCAACCAATATACCACCCACCAACATTACTTTGTTATCGTATAAGAAACCACCGAAAGCAGCAGCCACACCTGTAAACGAATTAAGCAATGAAATAACAACTGGCATATCTGCACCACCAATTGGCAATACAAACAAAATACCATATAACAGCGACAAAGCTAACACTAGATAAAAGAACATATTAGCATTCTCCGGACTACCGCCCATAACCATGTATGCAAAAGCTACAATAACCAGCAATAGACCTATGTTTATAAACTGTTGCTGACCCAAACTCTTATCTTTAACCTTACCACTCAATTTTCCCCAAGCTACCATACTACCCGAGAAGGATACAGAACCAATGATCATTCCCAACAAAATAATAATCAACTTACCCGTTAAGGCTTCCGAAAAACCCGGCGTTAAAGCCATAGCCGCAGCCATTGGTTCAGACAGAGAGTGACTTAAATGTTGGAACTCAATGATAGAAATGAGCATGGCACACGCGCCACCCATTCCGTTAAATAAGCTTACCATTTCTGGCATGGCCGTCATTTGTACTTTTTTGGCCGCTAAGAACCCCAAAAAAGTACCAATTGCCAAGGCGGCAAATATGTAACCCAAATTATGCAAATGCGCGCCGGAGGCAGGATTTACATACAAGAAAATGGTGGCAAAAATGGCCAAACCCATTCCAAACGCCGCAATTAAATTGCCCTTACGAGCCGTAGCAGGATTACCTAAGAACTTTAAGCCCACAATAAAAGTGATGGAGGCAAGTAAGTAGATTAGTTGTAGTATATTGTTTTCCATAAAAATTTAAAATTCTAAATCCGAAATCCGAAATTCGAAAAAGGCTTTTCTAAAATCGAAATCCAACCTATTTTTTTGTTTATTTAATTTTCAGCTTTTTGAGTTAATTTTTTTAAAATATTACCAAGGATTAACATAAGCTCATGCGCCTCCTGTGCAAGTTTATCTTTTTCTATATCTAAATCTTTATTACCATTTGTATCTAAAAGCATAAGCCAATATCTACTTTCCTTAGCCTCTTTTCTACAAATTCTTATTTTCATTAATTTATCCCGTTCTCCCAAACTATCGTTGGCCTCAATATAATTTGCCCCAACAGAACCAGACGACCGAATTAACTGTTTTCCATCTTCTTGATTATTTAGGCTATAAGGCATTTTTTTTACAAACCTTCTTACTGCCAATGAAAACTGAAATGTTCGCGCCTCTAAATCATAAATTTTGGGGTTGTTCATAGGATTAGAATTTTAGTTTTTAGAATTTAGGATTTAGAATTTAGGATTTCTTCTTCTTAAACATTTCCAGCATCCTATCCGTCACCACAAAGCCTCCCACCACATTTAGTGTTCCAAGGATTACGGCAAAGAAACCTAAGATAATGGAGATAATACTCTCCGCTTCGCCCATTACGATAATGGAGCCTATAATTACCACTCCATGAATAGCATTCGCTCCACTCATTAAGGGAGTGTGTAACACACTTGGTACATGACCAATTAATTCTATACCCACAAATATCATCAAGACAATGAGGTACACAAGCTCTAAGTTTTCTGTTATTATTTGTAACATAATTTTTTGTTTAATCGTTTATCTGTTTAATCGTTTATGCGTTTAATCGTTTAGGGTTTAAGGTTGAGATTAATTAATAAAAAGAATCCGTAATCCGTAATTCGTAATTCGTAATTACCTCAAAATTCTCCCATCATGGCAAATCAAAGTCCCTTTAGTAATCTCCTCTTCAAACTCCCATTTAAAGGCTTCTTTGGTGGCGAGGTGATTGAGTAAATTTTGAATATTCTTAGCATACAGCTCACTGGCATTTTGAGGCAAGGTAGCAGGTAAGTTGGCCGGACCAATAATCTGAACACCATGTTTAATAACGGTTTTATCAGGCTCGCTCAATTCACAATTACCACCTTGTTCTACTGCCATATCTACAATAACACTACCCAATTTCATTTGCTTAACTTGCTCTTCTGTTATAAGTACTGGAGCCTTTTTGCCCATAACTAATGCAGTGGTTATAACCAAATCTGCCATAAACAAACTCTTGTTTACTGCTTCTTTTTGTTTGGCTAAATATTCGGCCGAAACCTCTTTAGCATAACCACCTTCTACCTTGGCAGCCTCATCCGATTTTACCTCAATAAACTTACCGCCCAAACTCTCTACTTGCTCTTTGGTTTCTGGTCGCACATCGCTTACCTCAACTATAGCACCTAAACGCTTGGCGGTAGCCACCGCTTGCAATCCGGCCACACCCGCACCATAAATAAGCACACGTGCAGGAGTAACCGTACCCGCAGCTGTCATAAGTAAAGGAAAAATTTTACCCATGTTAGCAGCACCTAAAATAACCGCTTTATAGCCTGCCAAGTTAGCTTGAGAACTCAAGGCATCCATGTTTTGCGCGCGCGATATACGCGGAATCGCATCCATGCTAAAAGCACTTATTTTTTTGGCATTTAACTTCTCAATAAGAGCCGGATTAAACGCTGCATATAAATAAGAAATCAACACACTAGAAGTAGGCAATAATTCTATCTCAGCATCTGTGGGTGCATTTACTTTGGCTACTATTTCGGCCTGAGCCAACACTGCCGCTTGGGAAGCAACTGTACATCCTACTTTTTGATAAGCCTCATCGCTAAAATTGGAGGCATAGCCCGCATTCGTTTCTACCAGAACTTCATGTCCGCTTTTAATTAATTGCTGAGCCACCTGCGGCGTTATGGCCACCCTATTCTCTGCATGTTTAGTTTCTTTTATAATAGCAATCTTCATTTGTTAAACCATTAACGATTGTGTTACTTTGACAACCTAATTTGCTTCAATTATACATTTAAAATTCAATTTTCTTACTAATTTATATCATGTTTAAAATTGCCTTTTCTCCTTTATATCAGCATCCTTTGCCGGCAGGACATAGATTTCCCATGGAAAAATATGAGCTAATACCCAAGCAACTTTTATACGAAGGCATTATTACAGAAAACGATTTATTTGAACCTAAATTGGCTCAGACCGAAGATATATTACATACACATACCAAAGAATATATTGAACAATTAGAGAACTTAAGCATAGACCCATCGCATGTAAGACGCATAGGATTTCCCTTATCAAAAGAATTGGTTGAACGCGAAAAATGTTTGATACAAGGCACGCTAGACTGCGCCCATTTTGCCTTACAAGATGGCATATCTATGAACATTGCAGGAGGCACCCATCATGCATTTGCCAATCGTGGCGAAGGATTTTGCCTGTTTAACGATATGGCATTTGCGGCAAACATGTTATTGGTTCAGCAAAAAGTTAAGAGGATATTAATAGTAGACTTAGACGTACACCAAGGAAATGGAACAGCTGCCATTTTTAAAAATGATGAACGTGTATTTACTTTTAGCATGCATGGTGGCGACAATTATCCATTCCATAAAGAGCAATCAGATTTAGATATTCCGCTGCGTGCAGGAACAGAAGATAAAGAGTATTTGAACTTGTTGGAAAAACATTTTCCGGAAGTAATAAACAAGTTTAAACCTGAGTTTATTTTTTACCTATGCGGAGTAGATGTGTTGACTAGCGACAAGCTTGGCAAACTAAATTTATCGATGGATGCCTGCAAAAAACGCGATGAATTGATTTTTAAAACAGCCAAAACAAAACAAATTCCGGTTGCTTGTGCCATGGGAGGAGGCTATTCTCCGAGGATTTCGGATATTGTCGATGCTCATTGCCAAACTTTTAAAGTGGCACTAAATATTTTTTTCTAAAATATTTTCAAGGTATTGATTTTTTAAAATTTGAAAGTTTATTTCACGGCATGAACAGGAAAGTTTTTTTTCCTTGACATTTTAAAAATTTTAACGCTTAAATTTGTAGAGAGAAAAAAATCAGCAGCATGACGAAGGCTAAAAAACCAGCAGTAAAAGTGGCAGCAACTAAGAAAGAAGCGCCTAAGAAAACTAGTCCGAAAAAGAGCTACATGGTAGACGACGAGGATGAGGATGATTTAGATGAAAAAGTAGATTTAGATGAGGATGAAGACGATGATTTAGATGCTGATTTAGATGATGCAGACATTGTAATCCCTAAAACGTTTGATCCATTTGACGATGATGATGACGATGATGATGATTTTTAATACAAATAGAATGTAAACACAAATTTACTTATACTAAAAAACCACTTTAAAAGTGGTTTTTTTATGCTTTTTATTCTCGCTTCCAAATTAGCTCTGGCGATTTTACTACATTACTCTTGTTTAAATTTCTATCGTAAATATAAAACTGATACACCACAGTATCTCTAGCAT
>JAKRSG010000357.1 GCA_022402405.1 Bacteroidia bacterium
ACTCGCGATAAAATAACTACCGATATAATTATAGAAACCCAATTCAGATAATTATACGGAATTATCATAAACGCATAAAACAAAGTTAAGCTAATTTTTAATGCCAATAAACTATATAAACTCCTTGGAATGTATTTTTCTACCAAACGATACACTGCCAACAAAACCAACATTGCTAGTCCAGATACAATAAATAGACTCTGCTTTAAAGCCCCTATTTTCTCGGCTAAAGTGCCCGCATAAAACTCATAATACCAGCTAGCAAAACCTAATCCCCGGTACAACTGAAAAGGCTTATCTCCTGGCTGCTGCCAAGATTGTCCGCTCCACTCTCCTAACGCCGCTTTTTCGTACCCATTATTAAAGGTGTTAAACATGTTTGGAGTTTGCATAATAAAAGGCAACATTACCAAAACAACAAGAAACAACAACGCAAACCCAATTCCAAAAAAGCGCTTAGTTTCTTTGGGTACCATATTTATAAAATGTACGGGCAACCAAAACACAAATGCGTAACGCGATAACAACGGAAAAAGCATTCCAAGAGATTGCACCCAAACGCTATTAGAAAACAGACTTACTCCTAAAAATAAATAATATCCAAGCACCAATATTTCTACCGTATGCATGGCATCGCTGGTATTTTCGAAATAGATAGTAAACAGAATAAACAAAGGTAAAATAGTTAAGAACAAAGCATGTTTGAGCTCAGTTGCCATTTTCAAAACCTGCCAAGTATACAAGGCACTTGCTAGAATAAAAATCGAAAATGGAACCCATCGATGGTCTAGGTTCAGCCCGAAACTAACTAAAAAAAACACCCACTGAAAAGGCAGGTAACTGGGAGTGCCTTTACCATAACCGTAGCCATCTACTTCTGCATAAATAGGTTCGGAGGCATAGGTACGTTTTAAAAAAACTTCTTCTATAAAAGGAAGGATATCGGAATGTTTAATATCTATTGGAAACTGGCGCATATAGCCAGAAATAAGCCATGCTAACAAGGCTGTAATTCCTATAAAAACCGACCAAACAATAGATTTATCTTTAGAATGTAGCGTTCCAATTTCTTGGTTATTTAAATAGAATAGAGATTCTGCCTGGGCATTTTTCAATATAAAAAAGGGCCAAATGGCTAAGAACAATCCAGATAAAACAAGAATAAGCGGACTTATTATAAAACCGAATTCACCCTTTTTATAAAAGAGAAAAAGCACCTCTAAAACAAAAGCTAAGTAGAGAGGCCAAAGCTTATTCTTCCTCGCGTGCTCCACCATTTCTAATTAATTCTAATTCTTTTTCGAGCAGAGAATCATTGGCCAAAGAATCATTTTTAACGATGTACATTCTGGCCGGACCAGTTATCTTAATTTGATGCGTAAAGCCAACTGTATCTTCTGGCACAAGCAAACTTCTGTGCAGCATTTTACTTGTTAAATAGCCAAAGGTTCTGCCTAAATAATCTTTTAGCATTCCTTCTTTATTAAAGCGCCACATAAACTTTTTAGGACTTGGAACCAAGGTTGCTAAGAACATACTTTCGTTTAAAGTAAGTTTATCTGGCGATTTTTGAAAGTAGAAACGCGAGGCTTCTCCAATACCATATACATTTGGTCCCCACTCAATAATATTTAGGTACACCTCATACATCCTATCTTTAGAAACAATACGATTATTTTCCAAGATGTACACCAACACTATTTCTTCGAGCTTGCGAGCCATTGTTTTTTCCCTGCTTAAAAACAAATTTTTCATCAGCTGCATACTTATAGTACTCGCACCTCTTTTAAACTTTCCCGTTCTAATATTTTTGGCAATCGATTGTCGGAAAGCTTCTGTTACAAAACCCCTGTGGTAGAAAAACGAAGGATCTTCTGTAGTTAAAACACAATTACTTAGATACGGAGAAATTTGATCTAGCGGCGTAAAATATGGATTGGCACTTCCTACATAAATACCACGCATAGGTTTGCCATTCTCCATAGGCACATAAACAAAATCTTGGTTCATCTTGCCAAGGTTTGCTTCGCCATATTTTTTAATCACAAAATCTTTATTGAGCAAACTACTCTCAAAAACCATTTCATCAGGCTTATTTTCGTTATGTAAAAAATCTAAACGATAGGCAAACGAACCCGATGCTTCCATCCCTTTTATATGAGAAAACAATCCCTCTGGAAGCGCGTCTATAAAGGTTTGCGCAGGAATAACATCTGTTTTTAAAACCAAATGATAAATAGTATCCGGACCATTAGTAAACTTTATAAACGGATACACCGTTACCCCATTTACCAATACTTTTGAAGTACTATCTAAGCTTAAATAATTTTCTCCAATTTTATATAAGTAATCGAAATTAAACTCATTTAACACCACTTCTTTCGAAGAGATTTTCGGATGTTCAATAGTGAACGATTTTACATTAGCGAGCCCATCAATTTGCAATTCATCGTTTGAGTATTCAATTCTATTGATGAGCAACCTAGCAGAATTAAAACCTGCTCGCAATTTGAATTTTTCTTCGATGTACGGAATAGTTAACAAACCTGTATCAGCAGAAGATATGCTTAAATCGGCACGCAAATCACTTGGGTAGGCTAAACCATTTAAATTCCAAACCTGAGTTTTCTCTGCAGAAATAAGTTCTAATCTTCCCTGCACGGCGCCCGATTTAAAGGCTAATTCATGAAAATCAAAATCAATTTTAATTTCCTCATCTATCACCTTAACCATAAACCGGTCTATTTCTACCTCATCTGGAATTTTGCTAAACACACGTTTAATAAGTTTAAACAAAACCTTGGCATAATTCTTTTCACGGTTCTCGGTTTCAGTTTCGCTTTCCGTTTCTACCGTTGTTTGGGCATTTGCACTATCCTTTGCTGAACCTAAAAATGCAGCATAATTGCGCTGCCCATCCTTTTTTGAAAGTTGAAAATATCCATTATTAAGGGCAATTTTCTCTATGGAAATATCTCCAAAAACAGCACTTAACAGATGAATACTTAATGAAAATTCTTCTAAATCTAACAAAGTATCCCCATGCTGAGGAATCAATTGTAGCTTAGATAATTTTACACCGCTAATACCAACAAACTCTGCCGATGCTAACTTTAGCTCAACAGAATAAGAATTCAATAATTTGGCTTGAACCTTTTCAATTGCCTTGTTTAAAAAGTAGGTTCGGAACGAAAAAAAAGAGATAAGGACTAACAACAAAAAAACACCGACTACCTTAGCAGCCAGTGTTATATTTTTCTTAGATTTACTCGATAGATTAAACATGATAAGCAAGATTAAACCTGCATCAAATCTGCTTCTTTAGCAGTTGTTAAATCATCGATTTTCTTGATATAAATATCAGTAGTTTTTTGCACTTGAGCTTCAGCTGTTTTGGCATCATCTTCTGGAACTCCTTCTTTTTGAGCCTTTTTAATAGCCTCATTTACCTCCTTACGGATATTTCTGATAGCTACTTTGGCAAATTCTGCTTCGTGCTTAACTTTCTTTACAATTTCCTTTCTACGCTCTTCGGTTAACATAGGTAAATTAATTCGAATGGTAGAACCATCATTGGTTGGGGTAAAGCCTAAATTGGCAATTACGATTCCTTTTTCAATTGCCTGAATGGTGTTTTTTTCCCAAGGCTGAATAGAAATGGTTCTTCCGTCTGGCGTGTTAATATTGGCAACCTGACTAACAGGAACTAATGAACCATAATAGTCTACTTTTACCGCATCAAGCATAGAAGGATGCGCTTTTCCAGCGCGAATCTTGGTAAATTCGTTGGCAGCATGGTCTACGGCATTGTCCATCGCCTCTTTTAAATGATCAAATAATGGCTTTAATCTTGGGTCACTCATACAGTTAAATTTAGTTTAAACAAGGGCCTGCAAAATACTACGAGTTCTACAAATTTTTATATTTTTCTTTAAATTTTAATTCACACGGCATCAGATAGTAGGTAAAAACCTTCAACTCCTTATCTTTGCCGCCACTAATTATGGATAGAAGAGTAAGAGTAAGATTTGCACCTAGTCCTACCGGACCATTACACATAGGTGGCGTGCGCACCGCCCTATACAATTATTTGTTCGCCCACAAACATGGTGGCGATTTTTTAATTAGAATAGAAGATACAGACCAAACGCGTTATGTGCCAGGTGCCGAAGAGTATATTATTGAGTCGTTAAAATGGTTGGGCATAGAAGCATCAGAAGGCATCGGTTTTGGTGATGGTCCGCATGCACCCTACCGCCAAAGCGAACGTAAAGAAATGTACAAGCAATATGCTATGCAGTTAATTGCAAACGGCCATGCCTACTATTCTTTTGATACAGCCGATGAATTGGAAGCCATGCGCGAGCGATTAAAAGCCAGTAATGTAGATGCAAAATATGATGCCATTACTCGCAGCAGCATGAAAAACTCTCTTACCCTATCGGAAGACGAGGTAAACAAACGCCTAGAAAATGGAGATGCGTATGTGGTTCGTTTTAAACTTCCTAGAAAAGAAGAAGTTAAATTTGAAGATGAAATTAGAGGTTGGGTAAATTTTAATACCAACCAAATGGATGATAAAGTTTTATACAAAAGCGATGGTATGCCTACCTATCATTTGGCCAATGTAGTAGACGATTATCTCATGAAAATTACCCATGTTATTAGAGGCGAAGAATGGTTACCATCAGCCCCTTTGCATGTGTTGCTTTATAGAGCTTTTGGTTGGGAAGATGTTATGCCAAAATTTGCACACTTACCTTTATTATTAAAGCCAGAAGGCAATGGAAAACTAAGCAAACGCGATGGAGATAGATTAGGCTTTCCTGTGTTTCCATTAAATTGGGTTGACCCAAACACCCAAGAACCATCAAGCGGTTACAGAGAAGCAGGCTATTTGCCAGAGGCTGTGGTTAACCTTTTGGCCTTTTTAGGATGGAATCCTGGCACGCAACAAGAATTGTTTAGCTTAGAAGAGTTGGTTCAGGCCTTTTCTTTAGATAGAGTAAGCAAATCTGGCGCTAAATTCGACCAAAACAAAGCCAAGTGGTTTAACCAACAATACGTAAGAAAACTTGAAAATCACCAACTAGCACCTGTATTGCATCAAGCATTGGTTCAGAACGGCTTGAACCAAAACTTTGATGAAGCATACCTATTAAAAGTATGCGGATTGGTGAAAGAAAAAATATCGTTTACCAAAGAGATTTGGGAATACAGCATGTACTTTTTTGTGGCACCAAGTACCTTTGATGAATCGGTAGTTAAAAAGAGATTTAACGACAAGATTCCTGCGTTGTTGGCTGATTTAATAGAAGGTTTTAAAGGACTTGAAACCTATACGCATCAAACAATTGAAGAGATGTACCAATCTGCGCTACAAAAAAATGAAGTATTA
>JAKRSG010000358.1 GCA_022402405.1 Bacteroidia bacterium
TCTGAATGGATTGCTAGGTGCTGTTAATAAACTATCATGAGTAACACTTGTAAAACCTAAGCTAGGCAATGATGCATAATTTCCTGCACTATCTGCTGCTACAAAAAAGTAATAAATAGAATCGCCTAAAATGGGTAATGTGCTTAATAATGAATAATTCAAAGTAAAGTTAAACGGACTATTTAAACTATTAGATTCAACATATTTCCAGCCGTTAAAGCTACTTTGGTTCAGACCGAATACATTGGCATCTGTTTTCTTTTTAAAGTAGACTCTTGGTTTTTTGCCAGACGCAATATTAATACCGGTAGAATTATCTGTAATTACCAAAGGATCTAATGTTCTGAGCGGACTAGCACCGCTGTTTACGGCATTTTGGTGGGCGCCAAAACTGGGTGGTAGTAAATCAAAATCATTTTCATAACAACCAACACGAGTTATACTAGTTGCCCTTATCGTATCTAAAATGTCATGAGTAATTCCACTTATGGCTGAACCAAATTTTAATGCTCCACCCATGCTTGGTCGTAAATTGGAATTACTAAAAAATAATGGGTCGTTTGCCTGTGAGTTTAGGTTTCCGCCTAAAACGCTTCTTATGTCTGCAAGGGTATTATAATTGCTTGAGCCATTAAAAAACAATGTGCCACCAAAACCATTTACAAAGTAATTGTTGTGGTTAATAATGGCTCCGCTTATAGGTAATAGGGTAGATGTCCAGATTGCAGCTTGCCTAGAGCCACTTAAATTATTTAACATGCGATTACTAAAGATGTTGTTTCTAATTTCTAATCCAGTGAACGGACCATTACCCACAATTTGAATGGCAGCCGAGCCATTTGGGCCAGAACCAAAATTAGAACCACCACTTAAATGTACGCTATTGTAAAATATTTTTAAAGAAGTTCCACCATTAATTTTAATTCCAAACGTATTAAAATTATTACCAAAAGGGTTACTGCTGTTACTTGCTAAAATACGCGAGATACTATTATTGTATATAGAGTCATTGTTAACACCAACACCAGTAGATACAAAGATTCCATAACATCCAGTGCTGTTGTTATTAGCACTTTCAATATTATGAAGAATATTGCTTTTGATGCTCGAATTTCGAACATTTTCGCCAATGAAAATACCTGATACTTGAGTTACAAATTGGGTGAATAAATTGATAATAGCATTTTTCTGTATAACAGAATTTTCTAAGCCCTCCAAATACATTCCAGTGCCAGCCAAAATTAGAATAGAACTATCAGAACTAAATCTGTTGTTTTCTACGTGTAAATTAAAAATAGGAGAGTGGGACGAACCAACTGCCATTAATCCAGATAATCCTTGATACAATAAGCAATTGTTAATGCTGATATTGCTCGCTCCTTCAGCTTTTACTATCGCCTGACTGCCTATACCCGTGCGTGCACCGATGATTACGATTTGTGTAGAACTTAATCCTCCACCTTTTAGGTTTAGGTTTCTAAATGCCACATTTTTTACACCACCTCTAGTATTATTTGATTGAATAAAAACAACACTTTGAGCATTTGTATGTGTATTGTGTAGACTAACATTTCTGCTTGAGGAATTTGAATTCGAGCCATCAAACGTAAACCCAACCACTCCATCTCTTACTATCAATAAGGCTGAATCTACAGATCCAAAAATGAGTGATTGTACTCCATTAGCGGGTTTAATAACAAGAGTATTGCTTACAGACATTCCATTAGATGCTCTTACAGATAACGGAAAGCTTTCTAAGCCACCAAATGCAGGTGTGCTATAAATAGAATTGGTTAGTAAAAAAGTAACCGGACCAGTTTGAACACTGGCTTCAAACCTATTTAAGGCCGCAGTAAGTGAGTTGAAATTACCTCCTACACCAACTGTATATGTGCCAGATAAAGTATCAAAAATAGGAAGAATGTTTAGCGTTCCACTAACCGGAAAATTACTTGCATTAAGAGTGGTAGAACTTGGTAATCCTGCAAGAATAACACTGCCTGCCCCAATATTTTGATTGCTATCTTCAACAGTAGCAAAATATTCTATGGTATCGCCAATTAATAGAGAACTTGTTAGTAAACTATAATTTAATTGAAAGTTGAAAGGAGCAATACTATCGCTGCTTTGCACAAACTTCCAACCTCCATTACTGGCAGAATTACCAATAAAAATATTGGCGTCTGTTTTCTTTTTATAATATAATCTTGGTCGGGTACTAACACCAACTTTAATACCAAATCTATCATCAGCTAGAACCCTTATTGTAGGTGCCACCTGATAAGGTGATGTACCTTTTGGTGCGATATAATTTACATTCGGTTTTAAAAAATCTGCAGGTAAATATGCCCCTTCATAACAACCTAAATCAGGATATCTGTTGGTGCGCAGATTATTGTCTATATCTCTTAATATGGTTATTGGTGTATCAATAATATTTCCACCAGATTCTATCTGTGACGCAACGCTAGTAGCAGGATAAAGCTGGAATGGCAAAAAGGAGGCTTGTTGAAAAACTACATCTTCTGTATAACTCGCGGCTTCTCTTGGGGCCACTCTGTTTTTAAACTGACTAAGCGTACTATCAATGTTTACAGCATCAAAATACAAGGCATATCTGCCGGGGGTGCCTGAGGAATATAACAAGTTATGGTTTGATCCTAATCTATAGGTAGACAAACTACTTCCTTCTCTCCAATAGGCTGCATTAAATCCATTTAGTGTGGCTAGTGATTTGTTTACAAATACATTGTTCCTCAATTCAACCTGTGAAAAAATGCTTGTACGTAAACAATTTGAAACCAAATTGCCCGAATTTTGAGCATTGAAATAAACGGTGTTATGGTAAATTCTACTAATACTTGCCGCCTCATAATTGTTAATATATATACCGAAAATATTCCCCACTATCGGACTCTCATAGGTTTCGAAATCATAAATCAGATTATTGGAAATGGTTACGTTTTGGGCATTCGAACCTAATTCAATTCCGCATAAGGTTGTGTTTATAGAATCTGACCTAAAGTTGTAAATCTTATTCCTCCTGATACTTATTTGTGCTAAACTATTATTATATTCAATCGCTTTTATAGCCCCTAGTTTGGTTTTAAATCCATAAAAACTATTGCCTTCAATAATCTTAATGCCTGTATTTGATGTTCCACTCACAGGTTTATAATAACCCCATAATGTCCCATTTTGTGTGTTAATTTGATTGTAAATTTCATTCCCAATTACGCTATCAGCCTCATTCGAATTTTGATTATTGAAAATTGCAATGTTTTGTCCGTTTAAACACGAGTTGTTATAAATCTTGTTATAGAAAACTCTACCAATTGCTTGTGAACCGGAAAGTTGTATACCTCTAAAATTATTTCTGCTATAATTAGAATAAATTTCATTTCTTAAAATAGTACAATATTTAGTTGTAACTAAAATTACTGAAATGGCATTTATAAAACCAGGTAATGTTCCATTGTAATGATTTTCTCCGATGCGGTTAGCAGAAATCACTAAGGTGTCTATTCCAATGGCATTTATTCCGTTAAAAGTTCCGTTTAGGCTCAAACCGTTTACAATAAAATTACTGTCAATAAACAATCTGGTATTGGTGCCATTTAAAAAAATTCCATTATTGGTGCCGGTTGAGGTAGTATCACTAATTGTGTTACCACGAATAATACCTCTTACCACATTTTGTAAATCAATTCCATTGCAAGTATTGGTAAAACTTGCCCCTCCGCCAGAAATACTATTGCCCTCTATCCATAAATTATTTTGGTAATAAGCAATTATTCCGGAAGTAACCGAAGTTGTGGTGGCTCCAAACCTTCTTATAGTATTCCCATTTCCTTCAGTCCCAATAATATTGTCCCTGTCGTACAAAGTTACTGGGACGTTAGAAGTACTATTTCCTCTAAAATAAATGCCGAATTGTCCGTTAGTAATGATATTTCTCTCCAAAGTATTATAGGAATGTGCATCACTCGTTAAGGTATAATTAATGGTGAGTGTGTTATTGGCTAAATGGTTTCCAAAATAAATTCCAGTTTGGGTGGTAACTGTATTGCGTTTAAAAGTAATCTCACAATCTCTAACAGAGTTAAACAAACAACCATCCACGGGAGAAACAGAATTTCGCTTAACAAACATTATCCCATATTCGTAGAGAGTAGTGCTAGTATTATTAGAATTACTTTCGTTAAAAATTAAACCTTCTAAACTCACATAATCTACTCCTAAAAGCTTAACCATGGCATCTATACCTCCTGTTCCTGCACCCGAGGTAAAAATAGGCTTCGTTCCAAATGCCAAGCTTCTGCGTATAATCAAAGGTCTGCTCGCACTTAAACTGGCATTTAGCGTGGCCGAACCAATAACTAATCCGGCATTTGGCAGGGTTTCAACATGAGAATTGGCTACTTCGATTATGGCTCCGCCTATTCCAACTCCGTTTGTGTTTAATGCGGTAACAGCTGACGCTAGCGTGGTATAATCACAACCAGTACTACATACGGTTTTAACTCCTGTGAGTGGTTGCGAGTTGGCCATAAAAGAAAAGAAAAGGGAAAAAATGAGGTAAAATGCGATTTTGTTTTTTTGCTTTGACAACATATTGGGTGTTTCTGAATTACAAAAATATGTTTTAATGCAAACTGTATTCAATCGTTTACAAAATGTTGAATAAAAAATTACTGATAATGCTCAAACTACAAAGCCCATTCCAATTCCTTATATTTGCCGCCACATTATGGCAAAAAGAAGTTTTAACAGCAATGGCAATCTAAAGCAAGAGCCCGAAAAAGCTAAAATTAATAAAGAAACTATGGCAGAGGCCTTCGCGCTTTTTGCATATCTAAAACCTTTTAGAACTAAGTTTATTTTGGGTTTGGTCTTTATCGCTCTCTCTGCATTTAGCACCATGATTTTCCCTTTTTTATTGGGAAAAATGATTGATGCCGCTGCACCTGGTTCTAACTTAAACATGCCATCCACCTCAATGGCTAGCGATAGTTTTGGTCTGAACCTAAATAATATTCATTGGAGTCTAAATACCATTTTGATATTAATTTTCCTGCAACTTTCGGTTCAAACCGTATTTTCTTTTATGAGAATTTATTTGTTAACGGAGGTGGGTGAAAAATCTCTGGCCAATATGAGAAGCGATTTGTATGCTAAGCTATTAAGTATGCCCATGGGCTTTTATAGTGAGCAGCGTGTGGGCGATTTAAGCAATAGAATAAGCTCGGATTTGTCTCAAATTCAAGATGCTATTTCGTTTACTTTGGCTGAGTTTCTGAGAGGAATATTTACGTTAATTATTGGCTTAAGTTTTATATTTTGGATTAGTACAGAATTGGCTTTGGTTATGTTGGCTGTAGTGCCGCTTATTGCTGTTGTAGCCGTAGTA
>JAKRSG010000359.1 GCA_022402405.1 Bacteroidia bacterium
GGATATTCTTTTAAGAACTTTTCGTAATACACGCGGGCATTGGTTAAATCGTTGAGGTTGTTTTCGTAGGTAAAGGCTAGTAAAAAGGTAGCGTCTTCGGCAAATTCATTGGCTGGATATTTGTTTATTAACTGAATCAACAAATCTACCGCCTCGTTGGCTTGTTGCAATACAATAGCGCGCTGGGCGGCTTTAAATAAAAACTCTGGCGTGTGTTCATCGTCGGGATACGCCAAAGCAAAATCTGTATAAGCAGTCTTTAGCTGCATCATTAATTCGTTGCTAAACGCGCTATCGTTGCCTTCCATGTTTTTTATGGCTTTTAAAGATTTTTCTTTGGGCGACTGACAAGCGCTGAGGATTAAGATTCCGGCGAAAATAACCAGAGTAGATTTAATGATTTGGCTAAGTGTGTTCATATAATTTGTTTTTTATAAAGTCTGTATAGATAAATTTCTTTTCAAGTATATACTAATATTGTTTGGTACGCAACATAACCAAGGTGCAAGCCTCTATGGGTTCAATTCCATGTTGCTTTAATTGAGCTGCAAAGTCTGCATTTTCTGTTCCGGGATTGAAGATAACCCTCTTAGGTTTTAGCTCCAAAATTGGCTTTATATAAGATTCCTGGTTCTGACTTCCCACATACATCGTAACCGTATCAAAGAGCTGCCCCGTTGGCCACACAGTTTCTATTTGGGCTGAACCAATTTTGCCTGCGCGTAAACCATAGGGATAAACCTCATGCTCATAAGATTTTAGCATTTCTGTGGCTATAAACGAATACCTATCTGGATTGGCAGAAGCGCCAACAACTAAAGTTCTTTTGCTCATAATGAGCAACAAATTTAGTTTAAAATATGAAATAGAAATAAACTCCTATATTTTTATTCTTATTTTCGCGGTCTATTCAAATTCATTCATGAAAATAAGTTATAAGTGGCTTCTCGATTTTATAGATACCGAATCATCTCCTGAAGAAATTGGCAATTTACTCACTTCTTGCGGTTTAGAGGTGGAGGATATTCACCGTTATCATTCAATTCCGGGTGGCTTGGAGGGCGTAGTTATTGGCGAGGTTTTATCTGCCGAAAAGCACCCAAATGCTGATAAACTAAAAGTGTGCAGCGTAAATATTGGTTCAGCCATAAAGCAAATAGTATGTGGTGCGCCCAATGTGGCGGCCGGACAAAAAGTATTAGTGGCAACCGTTGGCACCACCGTGCACCCAACAAAAGGCGAGCCTTTTACCATAAATAAAGCCAAAATAAGAGGCGAGGTAAGTGAGGGAATGATTTGTGCCGAAGACGAATTGAGTTTAGGTGAAAGTCACGACGGCATTTTAGTATTACCTGCCGAATACGAAGTAGGAAAAGCGGCATCTGAATACTTTGAAGTATACTCAGATTACGTATTTGAAATTGGCCTCACTGCCAACAGAGGCGATGCAGCTAGTCATTTAGGTGTTGCCAGAGATTTGTATGCATTAGGAGTAAAATTTAAGAAAAAAGAACTCCCACAATTGATATTGGGTCAGGCCGAAAACCCCTACCAAATTAGCCTCGACAAAGACAGCGGTTGTTTAAGATACAGCGGCATAGAAATAAATAATATCAAGGTAAAACCTTCGCCAGCTTGGCTTCAAAACCGATTAAAGGCTATAGGATTAAGTCCGATAAACAATATTGTAGACGCCACCAATTACATTATGCATAGTATTGGTCAGCCTTTGCACGCCTTTGACGCATCTGAGATTGCGGCACATAGAATACACGTACGAAAAGCCAAAGCAGGCGAAAAACTAAAGACATTAGACGGCCAAACAAGAGAGTTGCTTGGTCACGAATGTTTAATTTGCGATGCCGTTAGACCCTTAGCCTTAGCAGGCGTATTTGGAGGAATTAACTCAGGAATTCAAGACACCACTCAGAATATTTTTATAGAAAGTGCCTATTTTGATGGAGCGGTAGTTCGTAAATCTGCCAAGACACATGGTTTAAATACCGATGCCAGCTTTAGGTACGAAAGAGGCACCGATCCAAACATTACCCGCGAGGCCTTGCATGCTGTAGCTAGCTTAATTATTGAGATTGCCGGCGGTTATGTGCCTAGTTTAATAATCGATGTTTACCCTAATCCAATAGAAGACAAAGCGATTGTTTTTAACCCAAAAAAATCGAACGAACTCATTGGAAAAGACATTCCCTTGAGCACCCAACGCGAGATTTTGCAACACCTTCAAATTGGCATTAATGAAGAAAGCGAAGAGAAGTGGCTGTTAAATGTGCCACCATACCGAGTAGATGTAGACAGAGCGGTAGATATTACAGAAGAGATTTTGAGGATTTATGGCCTCAATAACATCGAAATGGGCAAAGAGGTAAAATCGGCTACAACCTTTAGCGCAGCAGAGTTTGGACTGAACCTAAGAAATAAATTAGCGAATTATTTGAGTCATAACGGTTACCTAGAAATGATGAGTAATTCCTTAGGAAAATCAGAGAATTACCCAGCAGAAAAGTTGGATCAAGCCGTATTGCTTTTAAACCCATTGAGCAAAGATTTAGACATGATGCGTTTAGATTTATTGCCAAACATGTTGGAGGCCATGCAATACAACAGCAACCGTAAAAACAGCGATTTACGCTTCTTTGAAATAGGCAATACTTATCACAAAAACGGCGACGGAAGCAGCTTAGAACACTATAGAGAAAGCAATCTTTTGGCCATAGGATTATACGGCAAAAAACAACCCGAATCGTGGAATAATCCAAAAACAGAATTCGGTTATTTTAGCTTAAAAAACACCGTGGTAAAATTATTAGCCAAACTCGGTCTGAACCAACTTAGTTACAGCTTTGATGCCGACGACAGGTTTGAGATGGCTACCCAAGTAAAAATCAAGAAAAAGCAAGTGGCGGTATTTGGGAAAGTTGCTAGCAAGTTAGCCTCTCAATACAATTTAGACAGAGCCGTTTGGTATGCAAATTTCGACTTAAAAACCATAAGCGAGTTGGCTGCAGAAGTTAAATTTATGTTGAAGGGGATATCTGTATTTCCGGCTGTGAGGAGAGATTTAGCTTTGATGTTGAACAAAGAAGTTACCTATTTACAATTAGAAAAGATTGCCTTACAAACCGCTCCAAAACTTATAAAAGAGATGGGCGTGTTTGATGTTTACGAAGGCGATAAAATTGAGCAAGGTAAAAAATCGTATGCGTTAAATTTTATGCTACAAGACGAGCAAAAAACCTTAACAGACGAAGAAATAGAATCTGTTATGACCCAATTGGTTGAAAACTTTAGAAAAGAAACAGGAGCCATTTTAAGAGGGTAATGCATGCAAACGCTCGAAAAAATTTCGCTCATAAAATTAAAAATACAAACCTTGCTAAAGCAGCAAGAAAGCCTGAAAATGCAACTCTTAGAGGCAGAAAAAGAAATTGATAGTCTCAAAGAAATCATTTCGGATCAAACAAAAAGAATAGAAATATTAGAAGATAAGAATAAAATTAGTAAACTTGCTGATGGAATTCAACTAGGGAAACGCGATAACAAAGAATTAAAATTAGCTATTAATTCTTATATCCGTGAAATAGATGAATGCCTGAAGTTGTTAAACCATTATTCTAACAACCAATGAACGAGCTGTCTATTAATATCCATATAGCCGGAAGGGTTTACCCTTTAAGCACTATTGCAAGTGAAGAAGTTCATTTGCGAGCTGCCGGCAAACTCATACAAGATAAATTGCAGGAATATTCCTCGCAGTTTAACTTGCGCGATCAGCAAGATGCATTGGCTATGTTTGCCATCGAAATTGCCAACGAAAACATGGCACTTAAGAGGCAAATAAGCAGCAGTGCCATGGAAACGCAAGCAGCGCTTAACGAGGTAGAAGACTTGTTAAAGCATGTTCAGTTGTAAATAATGAGTTTAACGCCAACAAAATAACCGTTAAACCAACATGGAAATCTATTTAGTAATTATTATTGCAATGCTTGCCGTAGGGGCAGGAGCTGTGGCAATGTGGGTAGTTAATAATAACCTATCCAAATCAAAAGCAGCACAAATTATCAAGGAAGCCGAGGAAAAGGCTGAGGTGCTAAAAAAAGACAAATTGTTAGAGGCTAAAGAAAAGTTTTTACAGTTAAAAGCAGAACATGAAAAGGAAGTAAACCAAAGAAATGCTCAGATTTTAAAGGAAGAAAACAAAATAAAACAGCTGGAGCAAAGTCTTAAATCTAAGATTGATAATACTCAAAGAAAAGATTCTGAGCTCGACAATCTTAAACAATCTTTAGAAAAACAATTAGCATCTGTAGCTCAAAAAAAGGAAGAGGCCGAAAAAGCGCTTCAAAACCAAGTAAAGCAGTTAGAGAAAATTGCCGGACTTACAGCAGATGAAGCTAAGAAAGAATTAGTAAATGCCTTGCACGAGGAAGCCAGAAGCGAGGCTATGTCGAAGATAAAAGACATAACCGATGAGGCCAAACTTACTGCCAGCAAAGAGGCTAAGAAAATTATTCTAAGCACAATTCAACGTACTGCCGCCGAACAGGCTATAGAGAATGCAGTTAGTGTATTCAACATAGAAAGCGATGAGCTTAAAGGAAGAATTATTGGTAGAGAAGGTAGAAACATCCGTGCTTTAGAAGCCGCAACTGGCGTGGAGTTTATTGTTGATGATACTCCTGAAGCTATTATCTTATCTTGCTTTGACCCAATTCGAAGAGAGGTGGCTCGTTTAGCTATGCACAGATTGGTTACTGATGGTAGAATTCACCCAGCACGCATTGAAGAGGTAGTTGCCAAAACCAAAAAGCAAATTGAGGAAGAAATTGTAGAAATTGGAGAGCGTACGTGTATAGATTTACAAATCCACGGACTACATCCAGAATTGATAAGAATGGTTGGTAGAATGCGCTACAGAAGTTCTTATGGTCAGAACCTATTAATGCACAGTAGAGAGGTTGCTAATCTTTGTGCTACCATGGCAGCAGAATTTGGACTTAACGTAAAACTTGCCAAACGTGCTGGATTATTGCACGATATCGGGAAAGTGCCAGACGACGATGCAGAAACTCCGCATGCATTGCTGGGCATGAAGCTAGCCGAAAAATACAAAGAACATCCAGAGGTTGTAAACGCTATTGGTGCTCACCATGATGAAATTGAGATGACATCCATGTTAGCTCCAATCGTTCAAGCATGTGATGCTATTAGCGGTTCTAGACCAGGTGCACGTAGAGAAGATACCGAAAACTACATGAAGCGCTTAAAGACGCTAGAAAACATTGCACTAAGTTACAATGGCGTAGAAAAAGCATTCGCCATCCAGGCTGGTAGAGAGCTCCGCGTAATGGTAGAAAGTGAGAAGGTAAGCGACGAACAAGCAGATATCA
>JAKRSG010000360.1 GCA_022402405.1 Bacteroidia bacterium
TTTAAAAGAAATAGGCTTGCTAGATGAAGATTATTTTATGTATGGCGAAGACATAGATTTGAGTTATTGCATAAACAAAGCAGGCTTTAAAAACTACTATTACCCGCATACTACCATTATTCATTACAAGGGCGAAAGCACTAAAAAAACGAGTGTAAATTTTGTATTTACCTTTTACCGTGCCATGGTCATTTTTGCCCAAAAACATTATTCAAAAAAACACGCCCGAAACTTCAGCGCCCTTATAAACATAGCCATTTACCTAAGAGCATTTGCGGCCATCTTAAGTCGCTTTGCTTCTAAAGTATTTATTCCGCTCCTCGATTTCTCGGTAATATTTTCTTCTTTAGCATTATTGGTTGGTTTTTGGTCGAACCTAAAGTACGATACTCCTTTAGCCTACCCGGTTCACATTGTGTACTCCAATAGTTTAGTATATACACTACTTTGGTTAACGGGTTTGTTTTTAGCTGGCTCTTACAACAAGCGAAAAACCTTCTTAAGCGTAGCCAAAGGAGTTGCCTTTGGCACCTTGGCCATTGCTGTTTTTTACGCATTTGTAGATGAAGATTATAGGTTCTCTAGGGCCATTATTGTATTGGGTGCCTTTGCGGCCGTAGTTGGCGCTTTTTTAATTAGGGTTGTATTGTATTATGCCAAGTACAAACGCTGGAGTTTAACCATGGGCAGTCACCTAAAAACCATTATTGTAGGTAATAAACTAGAAGTAGAAAGGGTGCAAGACTTACTCATAAAATCTAAATCTAAAAGCGATTATTTGGGTTATGTTTCGGTTGAACCTAATAAAGAAGATAACCATTATCTTGGTCAGGTAAGTGAATTAAATGAATTGGTAGATTTTTTTGGAGTAGAGGAAATTATTTTTTGCAGCAAAGACCTAGCAGCTTCTCAAATTATTGAGTGGATGGGAAGTAATAGTCACCAAGATATTTTATACAAAATTGTGCCAGAAGAGAGCTTGTTTATTATTGGCAGCAACAACAAAAATACGCCGGGCGATTTTTATACCATTGAGATAAACCTGCAATTGGCAAAGGCTTTTGAGCAGCAGAAAAAGCGCGTTTTTGATATTATTGCGAGCATTGTGTTATTATTCCTTTCGCCTGTTTTGTTTCCGTTTATTAGAAATCCTAAAAACTTTCTGCCCAATATTTTTGAGGTTTTGGCCGGAGAAAAAACTTGGGTAGGTTATGCCCATGCAGATAATATAAAACTATTACCCAACATTAAAACGGGCGTGGTAAGCACAACAGATGCGCAACGCAGTAAAAGTCACAACCCGGTAACCATACAAAAACTCAACTTCTTATACGCCAAAGATTACTCGGTAGAGAAAGACTTACTCATTGTAATGAAATCTATAAGGGAAATGGGGAATAGAAATCAGAAATTTTAAATTCGAAATTCGAAATCCGAAATTCGAAAAAATTGTTGTCTAAAAAAATTAAATTTAAACTATTGAGATCCTTCGCCCCACTCCGTTACGCTCAGGATGACAACGTTTTATAGCTAAAAGGCAGTATACTTGGAGGCAGCTTCGCTGCCTCCAAGTATACTGCCGGGAAACATGCGAGTAGCCCGTCATTCTGAGCGATAGCGAAGAATCTCATGCTTTTTCCTAGACAGCAGTGATTCTAATTTTAAAAACACAAATCTTCTTCAATATCGTCATTGTTCTATTAGTCCTTAGAATATAGATAAAAAGCACTAACCCTGCTGTACTTGCAAATCAGAAAGATATATTTAAATTTGAGTAAGTAAAAAATTTAAACCCAAGCATTATGAAGCATAAAATACTCCTTATTTTCTTACTATTTACCAGCACCTTTTTTAGTTGTAGAAAAGATGATGATACCCCTTGTGATAATAAAGATTACCATTATAACCTTTCAGAAGAAGATAAATCAAAAGTACCATACACAGGTTATGATACCTTAGTTTTTGTTAGCAATACCAACGATACCGCTGTTTGTATTGGCCAAGGTAAAAAGCAGTATTATTTAAGAACCGTAATTCCCAATTATACCATAAACAATTGCAGCATCCCCTCAACAGATAATTATGAGGCGTATAATTACAAATTTAGTTCGAATAATTCTAAGTTTGATATTGAAATTAATGCGTATAGAAAATCTGGTATTGGTCTTTCAGGTTCATATTCAATCCAAATAGAATATAATGCTTCTATAAATTATATTTTATTACTATACCAAATTGGTGAAAAACAAGCATATAATTTCAGAGATTCAGTTTTAATTAATGGAAAATGGTATCGCGATATTTCTATATCATTTATAGATTCGAAAAAACAATTTACACCAAAGTTATTTTACAACAAGGAATTTGGCATCTTAAAAATTCAAAACAGCGATTCAACAGAATTTTGGGAGTTGCATTCTAAAAAATAAAAAAACTATGAAACAAATTTATTTAACTTTTGTGCTATTAATTTTGAGCTTAAAGTTGTTTGGACAAGGATATAAACCCAGTTATACCAAAGTAAAAGAAGAACGTTATGGGGATGGTCAGTATTGGGAGTATGATGCCTATAATTACCAGAATTACCCTTACACCTTATTTGACCATACCAATAAAATAAGCATATTATCACAGAAAGATTCTTTTATAGATAAAACTTAATTAGGACCTTGGGGACATTTAGAACTATGGGGACATGCGCAACATTAATTACTAGCAGCCAATTTTACTAATGCCTGAAGACTAATTTCAAAATTTTAATTACACAAATCGTCCTCAATGTCCTCATTGTCCTGATGGTCTTTAGTAGAAATACCCAACTAGAAAAACAGTTTACAATTATAAAGGCCGGCGCAAAGCTTACCCCTACGCTTTAATATACCCCAGCACCTTCTCATTTAACAAAGCGGCTTCTTCTACCATTCCCATGTGGGCGGAGTTGCTTAAATAGGCGATATGCGCTATTTGGCACAATGCGGCTTGCTCAAACATGGCTTGTTCTGGAATGAGGCTATCGTATTTACCAACGGCAAAAAATACCGGGATTGTTAGCTGCTTTAAAACATCTGTTCTGTCGGGTCTATCGCGCATGGCTTTGGCTGCTTCTATGATGCCTTCTGTACTGCTTACTAAAGCTTCTTTTACGGCAGTTTGAGTATGTTCTTTAGAGGCAGGCTCTTTAAACAAAGCAGGAATGAATGTTTCTAAGAAAGGCTCTTTGCCATGCTTGGTAATAAATTCTATTACCTGATTGCGCTTTAACTTACGTTCGTCGGTATCGGCTACTGCAGTAGAATGTATAAGGCCAAGTCCGCGTAAAAACTCTGGAAACAATTCTGCAAAAGCCAAGGCAACATATCCACCCATGCTGTGTCCCATTAGCACGCAATGGTTTAGGTTCAGCCCAACTAATACTTTTTTTACCTCTTGGGCCATACCATCTATGCTAATGCCTTTGATGGGGTTGCTTTTGCCAAAGCCAGGTAAGTCTATTGTTATAACTTTACAATGGTCTTTAAAAAACAATACCTGCTCGTTGAAGCAGGTATTGTTTTCGCAGTAACCATGAAGCAGTACCAAGTTTATATCTCCGGTACCCTCTGTGTGGTAATGCAGCATATTAATAAAATAAGAAGCGGTTATCTTTAACGTTTTTCAATTCTTTTAAAATCTCAAAATAACCATACTCAATACGTTGTTGAATAGCGCTTGATAACTCGTTTTTCTGCATGCTATAATCTGTAATAGCTGGAGCAGGAGTAACTTTATTGATTTGGTATGCATAAACAGCTACATCGCCTTTTACCGGACCAACAAGTTTATTTACCTGTGAAGTACCCGCAACAGCACCACCAAATGTATTATCTACACCTACATACGGAATACTTGCATTATCAAAAGTTAATCCGCCAACTGGAGTTACAGACTGGTTTAACTTAGTGCTCAATGCCTCTATGCTAGTAGCACCTTCCATAGCAGATTTTAATTTCTCTTGTAATTGCTCAGCCTTCTTGTCTTTAATAAAGTCTACTCTTACACGCTCTTTAGCAGATTCGAAGTTAGCTTTACCTTTTTCACGCACAAGCGCTAAGGTAGCAATAACATACTTATCGTTGCTTACTGTCATAACATCGCTTACATCGCCTACTTTGGCATTGTAAGCCCAACGAACGGCTTCTCTAGCTTCATTGTAACCAGGTAAATAATTATCGGTTTCGCGCACAAATTCTGCAATACGCTTGGTTAATCCTTTTTCTTCAATGTTTTTATTAAAGTCTTCTATGCTTCTGCTGCTGGCAGCAAACTGACTAGCATCGTTAAAAGCAACAGAGCTCGTTTTTTCGCTAGCTGCAATAGAACGCTCTAACACACCTGCACAAACTAACTTTTTGCTCTTATCTTCTGTAATCTTAATTACATGGAAACCGAATTGAGTTTTTAATACAAATTGATCACCTTTTTTACCATTTTTAACCGCATCATTAAATGCAGGAACCATGGCTCCTTCTGTAAACCAACCTAAATCTCCGCCTCTATCTTTGGTTCCATCTGTACCAAATTCGGATGCTAAAGCAGCAAATTCTTCACCCTTTTTAACACGAGCTAAAATGTCGTTTGCTTTCTTTTGAGCCGCAGCTGTATCTGCATCTGTAGCACCTTCTACTCTAATTAAGATATGACTGGCACGCATGCTAAAGATAGAATCTGAAGAAGTTCCCGCAATCTTATAAAGAGTATATTTTCCATTTTCGAAGATTGGTCCGATAACCGTACCAACAGAATCGCGGAATAATCTGCCCTGAACCGACTCTGGAAAATCGCTTCTTCTCTTAGCGGTTGGGTCGAATTTTACATCGCTATTAATATCCACGTAAGCTGTATCATTATCTGCAGCAGCAAACTGTGCTACTTGATCAAAAGCCCAACGCTGAACTTCCATACTATCTTCGCTTGTTGGAGCAAAATCCCATACTACAAATTCCAATTTGCGCGAATTTTCACGCTCTTTGTATTTGTCCATATTCTTTTTAAAGTAAGATTTTAACTCACTATCATCAGCTACAATAGATGAATCAGAAATGGTAGAATAAGCCAATGCTACTAAGTTTAAATCTTTAGATTGGGTTCTAGCAGTATATAAGTTTTTAGCCTCTAATGAAGTTGTATAAACACCCTTCTTTAAAATATTAGCATATTTACGCTGTAAAGTTTCAGTGATTAAATAATCTTCAAACTCTCTCCACTGAGCTTTAACCGACTCGTCTGTACCCTCGGTAACGTTCTTTAAATAACGCTTTACCGTATTTACATCAAATCCTGTTGGTGAGTTTGGATCGGTAAACGACTGACGAATTTGCGGGTGAAT
>JAKRSG010000037.1 GCA_022402405.1 Bacteroidia bacterium
ATTGGTTCAATACCCGTTAATTGAGCGGCAGGATTACTGAATTTCTCTAGTAAAAATGTAAATGATGCATACGGATCCTCTACACGAATAAGACATGTGCTAACCGGTTTGCTGGGAGAAAAATCTTTTCTAACCAACACTGCAGAAGATTGAGTTGTATAAATATGTTCTTCATATTTGGGGTTAGATAAAAAAGATAAAGCCCCAGAAAAACCTTCTTCAATTTTGGCAACTGTATTCAAAAGTACAGATGAATTGCCTTCTATAACAGCTCCTAATAAACCCGCTAATGCTTGTGCTGTTAATTGCATATAATTGTTTTAGTATTCTTTACTGAACGCAATTATAATCAATTATTACAAAACTGAACGAGTAAAAATTAAAATGCCACTAAAGATTTTAATGAGCCAATTTTTTGATGTACCCCATCCCATAAATGCAAACGCATTTGCAAAGCCTGAATGCTTATTTCCTTTACATCAAACCATTTTTGCTCATCTTCACCACACAAATTTTCTAGCATTTCAAGGGCTAAATGACTATGATGATCTCCATCTACTTCAATATGACGGTCGAGGTAATATTTAAACTTAGATATTTTCTCTGGCATCGAAATATGTAAATTATTCACCATAGAATAAAACATACCTGGAATCAAATCTTCCCTACCAAAAGTAAATACTGCTGCCATTTTATGCGCCTCTCCGGTGGCAATAGTTTGAAAAGTAAAATTAACAAAATCTCTTGCCTCAGCTGGGGTATTGGCCAAATTAAAGGCTTGATCCAAATTCCCCTTTTTCATCAAGCTTTCTAAAAATGTATTTATTTGAATAGTATCTCCCTCGCATTGCGAAATGGCATCCAAGTACATTTCAAAATGACTTTTTCGGCGGCCATTTTCATCGATATCCGACTCCTCTCCTACAACAATTTCGTTTATTAAAAATCTAGTATCGGCTGAACCTACTGGATACCATGGAATACTAACGCATGTTAATTGTTGTTGTAGGGCTTTTAATAACGACATAAAATCCCAAACAGCATACACATGATAACTCATGAAATGACTGATGTCGTCTAAATTTTTTATAGAATTATAAACCTCATGCTTAACAATTTTATCCCTCCAAGGTTTTAAAATTTCTTGTATTTCTTTTATATTTTTTTGGCTCATTTCTACTGCAATTTTGGTTGTAGATTAGGCATTAATAAAAGCCAAATAAATGAATACATTCTATATAATATGGAAAACAAATAATAACCCCAACCTTTTATAAATCCTTTGGGAAACACAAATAATATTTAGTTACAGCTTTGCTTAAAGCTTCTATATTATATTGATCAGATGCTTGGGTAATATCCTTTAAACTCCCGTCTTTAAATAAAATCTTAATATTAAAATTTTCCAGATTATATGCTCTGTTTTTAACCGAATCAGTAAACACAAAATAATTGGCTTCCGTTTCGCTAATTCCCATTTTTTGGGCAACAGTTTTCTTTAACTCATTCAATTGGTTCAGACCAAATGGCTCGTTGTTTAATACCACTTTGGGTAATATTCTATCTTTTAAAATGGTAGATAATGTAGCTAAAACTTTATCTGGATGATGGCTCCATACTTTAATTGCACTCATAATATCATCATCATCTAGTTGGGTGTAATGAGCTATTGCCTCAGGATTTTGAAGAAAGCTATCTCCATGCATTCGATGTTGAAGAAAAAATTGCAAAGCAGGTGCTGCAAAAAGATTCTCACCTTTTGCTATTAATTCGAAAGCCCTTTGCATAGTTTTAATAAGCACAGACTCTGCAGCAACAACTGTTTTATGCAAATAAACCTGCCAATACATGAGTCGGCGTGCAATTAAAAACTTCTCTATGCTATAAATACCTTTTTCGTCTACCACCAACTCATCATTGGCCACATTAAGCATTTTAATAATTCTATCCTGACCCACCACACCTTCCTGCACACCGCTGTAAAAACTATCTCTGCGTAGGTAATCTAGTCTATCCATATCTAGCTGACTACTCACCAATTGATGCAGAAAACCACGAGAATATTGATTGGTAAATATTTTAATAGCCAAATCTAAACGATTATCCAGATCTAGATTTATGAGCTGCATGAGGTGTAGCGACAATTTTTCATGCGGGAGATTTTGGATAAGGATATTCTCTAGGGTATGTGAAAACGGACCATGACCGATATCGTGAAGCAAAATGGCTGCATATACCGCCTCTTCTTCTTCAGTTGAAATATGAATTCCTTTTTGTCTCAGAGTACTAACCGCATCTTGAGTTAGGCTCATGGCACCAATTACGTGTTGAAATCTAGTGTGCTGCGCACCCGGATAAACATAATTAGATAATCCCAATTGTTTAATTCGGCGCAATCGTTGAAAGAATGGATGGGCAATAATGTCGTAAACCAGACTACAAGGAATACTTATAAATCCATAAATGGGGTCGTTAAAATTTTTTAGTTTATTATTCGTCACAATGTATTAACGATTTTTTACGTTACTTCGCAAAGATATGCTTTGAGGGCATAATTTTTGTGAACCTAACCAATAATTAAAAAACTATATACCATGCGTGTGAACATACTTTGGACCGATGATGAAATTGATTTATTAAAGCCCCACATTCTTTTTTTAACCAACAAAGGCTATGATGTAGATAAAGCCACCAACGGAATTGATGCCATAGAGAAGGTTAAAAACAACAAGTACGATGTTATTTTCTTAGACGAGAACATGCCGGGAATTTCGGGCATCGAAACACTCCTTCAAATAAAGGTAATTCGTCCGGAGGTACCAGTAATAATGATTACCAAAAGCGAAGAAGAACATATTATGGAAGATGCTATTGGAAATCAAATTGCAGATTATTTGATTAAACCAGTTAATAGCAATCAGATATTATTATCTCTTAAAAGAATACTTGATGGCAAGCAGTTGGTAACAGAAAAAACAGCTAAAAACTATCAGCAAGAATTTCGTCAGCTAAGCATGGAACTTTCAGATGTTAGAGATTTTGAAGGTTGGGCCGCCATGTACCGTAAACTTATATACTGGGAACTAGAATTAGCCAAAAGTGGCGAAACGGGTATGGATGAAATTTTGGCCATGCAAAAAAGAGATGCAAACAACGGTTGGAGTAAGTTTGTGAAAGATAATTTCATTAATTTTCTGAAAAAGCCTGATGTTAAGACTCCTATTATGAGTCATACCGTAGTTAATAAAAAGCTAATTCCATTACTAAAAGATGAAGTTCCTACCTTCTTAATAATGATAGACAATTTCAGGTTCGATCAATGGAAAGTGGTTCAAAACAACCTTAATGAGTTGTTTAATTTGGTTCAGGAAGAAACTTACATGACCATTTTACCTACCACTACACACTACGCTAGAAACAGCTTTTTTGCCGGTATGCTACCACTAGAAATTGAAAAACTATACCCTAATCTATGGGTAAACGAAGAG
>JAKRSG010000361.1 GCA_022402405.1 Bacteroidia bacterium
GTATGTATTAAATTTGCTTTTCTATTATCTTCTAGCATTAATCCAATGCTTCTGCCTGTATTAGCCATTCCAGCAGAGGTATTGTACACATCTTTGCTAGCGTATAATCCATAGGGTTGGCTTGATCCAAAACTTACAGAAATAGATTGGGCTTGTAGTCTAAAACTTGTAAATAAAAAGATGTAAATAAAACATAAGTATGCCGTTGTTTTTTTTAATCTTGCAATGCTTTTCATATTCATTTGAGTAATTCGACATGCAAGATAAAAATATTCTGATAAAAGGTGCTAGAGTTCATAATTTGAAAAATGTTTCTTTAAGTATCGAACGTAATAAGTTAACAGTTGTAACAGGTGTTTCTGGTTCTGGAAAAAGTAGTTTGGTTTTTGATACTCTTTATGCCGAGGGTCAGCGCCGCTATGTTGAAAGTCTTTCTGCCTATGCTCGTCAGTTCCTGGGTAAAATGAATAAACCCGATGTAGATACCATACAAGGAATTTCGCCTGCTATAGCCATCGAACAAAAGGTAAACACAAAAAATCCTCGCAGTACTGTTGCCACCAGCACAGAAATATACGATTATCTTAAACTCCTATTTGCCAGAATTGGTGTTACCTACTCCCCTATCTCGGGCAAAAAAGTTATTCGTCATACTGTAGAAAATGTTAGCAATGAAATTCTCTCAAATCCAGAAGGAACAAAAATTTACATCCTTGTTAATCTGAATTCAGATAGCTCAGAATTAATAAAAGAACTTGAACTGCATCTCAAAAATGGCTTTACAAGAGTTTGGGTTAAACAAGAAATAAAAGATATTGAGGATTATATTTTAGAACTAACTCAAGATTCTGTAAAAGTCCCAAAAAGCACTAAAAAGAGTAACGGTAAAGCTGAACCAAAACATGCAGTGTATTTGCTGGTCGACCGTTTTAGTGTTGTTCATTCAGATGAAGATTTTACCAATAGAATAAACGATTCGGTTCAAACCGCATTTGCAGAAGGACACGGCGAGATGCTTGTGTTAATTGATGATGACAAGAAATCAATATTTACCTATAACAACCGATTTGAAGAAGATGGTTTGGTATTTGAAGAACCAAGTGTAAACTTCTTTAGTTTTAATAATCCATATGGTGCTTGTAAAACTTGCGAAGGCTTTGGAAGTGTAATTGGTATTGATGAAGATTTAGTAGTTCCTGATAAGGGATTATCTATTTTTGAAGATGCTATTGTACCTTGGAAAGGTGAGAAAATGCAGGAGTGGAAGGCACATTTTATTTCTTTAAGTAGAAAAAACGACTTTCCTATACACAAACCTTATTTTGAATTATCTCAAGCGCAAAGAAAATATCTGTGGCAAGGAGGAAAGGATTGGGAAGGTATTCAGGGCTTTTTTAAAGAACTGGAAAGACAGACATACAAAATTCAATATAGGGTTATGTTGGCCAGATATAGAGGCAAAACCACCTGTTTAGATTGTAATGGTACTCGTTTAAGGCAAGATACCAATTATGTTAAAATTACACCTGTAGATTATAAACCAGAGTATAATAAAACGGAACTTGATAAACGATTAAGTTTATCTGAATTGTTATTATTAAGCATAGATGATTGCAATGCCTACTTTGAACAACTAAAATTAAACGAATCTGATGAGGCAATTGCCAAAAGAATAATCAAAGAAATAAGCAATAGACTGAGCTTTTTAAAGAATGTTGGACTGGGTTATTTATCTTTAAATCGCTTATCTAATACCTTAAGTGGTGGCGAGAGTCAGCGCATTAACCTCGCCACATCATTAGGTTCAAGCCTGGTAGGCTCTTTATATATTTTGGACGAACCAAGTATTGGTTTACATAGCAGAGATACTGAAAAACTTATACAGGTTATCCAATCTTTGCGCGATATTGGCAATACAGTGGTAGTGGTTGAACACGACCAAGATATTATGGAAAAGGCCGATCAAATTATTGATATGGGTCCTTTAGCTGGTATACATGGCGGAGAGGTTGTTGCCACTGGAAATTTGGAAGAAATTCGCAAAAATGGTGAGAGTCTAACCGGAAAATACCTTAGTGGTGTAGAAGAAATTTCGATACCAGAGCGACGCAGAAAATGGAATCAATCTATTATCATTAAAGGTGCTAGACAAAACAACTTAAAAGGATTTGATATACATTTCCCATTACATGTATTTACCGTGGTAACAGGTGTAAGTGGAAGCGGAAAAACAACCTTAATTAAGAGTATTTTATACCCTTCCATTCAAAAAGTATTAGGCAGCTATAATGGCGAAAAAACAGGTAGTTTCGACAAAATTGAAGGGGATTTAAAATCGATAAAAGCCATCGAATTTGTAGATCAAAATCCGATTGGAAAATCGTCAAGGTCCAACCCCGTTACCTACATAAAAGCATATGATGGAATTAGAGAATTATTTTCTTCATTGCCATTAGCCAAACAAAGAGGATACAAGCCTCAGCACTTTAGTTTTAATGTAGACGGTGGTAGATGCGAAACGTGCATGGGTGAGGGCGAAATTACTATCGAAATGCAATTTATGGCCGACGTGCATTTACCATGCGAAGAATGCGGTGGAAACAGGTTTAAAGAGGAAATAAGAGAAGTACAGTACAAAAATAAAAGTATTAGCGACGTGCTCAATATGAGTATTGATGAATCTATTCTATTTTTTGAGGAAGAAAAGGCCATAGTAAACAAACTCAAACCACTGCAAGATGTTGGATTAGGTTATATTAAGCTTGGTCAAAGCTCCAATACGCTCAGTGGTGGCGAGGCCCAAAGAGTTAAATTAGCCTCATTTTTAGGCAAAGGTAAAAACAGCGACCCTGTTCTATTTATTTTTGATGAACCAACCACCGGATTACATTTTCATGATATTAATAAGTTATTACAATCCTTTTACGCATTGTTAACTAACGGACATAGCATAATCGTTATTGAGCACAATATGGATGTAATTAAATGCGCCGATTGGATTATTGATTTAGGTCCGGAAGCTGGCGATAAAGGTGGAAACATTGTATTTGCGGGTACACCTGAAGATATGATTCGGACAAATGTGGGTTATACACAACAGTATCTGAAAGAAAAATTTAAACACGAATAAGTTTTTTCTATACATTTGGGTATAATTTAATACCTATGACTATTCAGAAACTACTTGTTGCCAATAGAGGCGAAATTGCGATCCGTATTTTTAGAGCTGCCGTAGAATTAGACATCAAAACTGTAGCTATTTACACCTATGAAGATAGGTATTCTCTGCATCGATATAAAGCCGATGAGAGCTACCAAATTGGCAAAGAGAACAACCCTCTTAAACCCTATTTAGACATAGAGGAAATTATCTATGTATCTAAAAATAATAAGGTAGATGCCATACATCCTGGATATGGTTTTTTGAGTGAGAATGCGCAATTCGCCCAAAGATGTAGAGAGGAAGGCATTATATTTATTGGTCCCGACCCAGAAATCATGCAACAATTGGGAGATAAAGTTATGGCAAAGAAAGTTGCCATAGCAGCCAAAGTTCCTATAATTGAAGATAGCAAAGAAGAGTTAAGTAGTTACTCAGTAGCTAAAAGTGAAGCCCTTAGAATTGGTTTTCCTATTATGTTAAAAGCAGCAGCAGGTGGCGGTGGAAGAGGCATGCGTGTGGTAAGAGAATTGGATCAGCTCGAAAAACTATTTAACGAAGCAAGAAATGAAGCGAAGGTTGCTTTTGGAGATGATACCATTTTCATAGAAAAGTATATCGACCAACCGAGGCATATAGAAGTTCAAATAATGGGCGACAAACATGGTAACTTGGTACATTTACATGAAAGAGATTGTTCGGTTCAACGAAGATTTCAAAAGGTAATAGAAATGGCCCCAGCACCTGCTATTTCTAATAAAACCAAGACTCAAATTCACCAATATGCTTTAAATATTTGCCAGCAAGTTAATTATAATAATGTAGGTACAGTTGAGTTTTTAGTAGATAAAGATGAGCAAATTTATTTCATAGAGGTTAATCCAAGAATTCAGGTTGAACATACCGTAACAGAGGCTGTAACTGGTATTGATATTGTTAAATGTCAGATTAGAATTGCAGAGGGTTTACCCTTAAATAGTCAGGAAATAAATATACCTAATCAAGACTCAATTAAAGTAGACCGATTTGCCATACAAGTGCGAATTACTACTGAAGATCCAGCCAACGGTTTTAAACCAGATCATGGAACTATTATTGCTTACAGAAACGCGGGTGGAGCCGGTATAAGGTTAGATGAAGGAAGCGCTTATCCTAATGTAAAAATTTCCCCTTTCTTTGATTCACTTTTAGTTAAAATAACAGCCCATGGCAGGAACCTTGCAGAAGCTTCTGAACGTATGCAAAGGGTGTTAAAAGAATTTAGAATTAGAGGGGTAAAAACCAATATTAGCTTCTTAGAAAATGTATTAAAACACCCTACTTTTTTAGAAGGCAAAACCAATGTAAACTTTATTGATACTCACCCAGAATTATTTCAGTTTAGAAAAAAATTAGATAGAGGCACCAAAGCCTTGATGTATATTGCTGATATTACAGTTAATGGAAATCCAGATGTTAAGTTTGTAGACCCAAAAAAAACATTCAAGACTCCTCTAGTACCAGATTATAATAAGTATTCCAATTTCCCATCGGGTACCAAAAATTTACTCACAGATTTGGGTCGAACCAAATTTATAGATTGGTTAAAAAATGAAAAGCCCATACATTACACAGATTGTACCTGGAGAGATGCTCATCAAAGTTTACTTGCAACAAGGGTACGAACGCTCGATATTCTTAAAGTTGCAGAGTCATATGCTAAAAATAATCCTGAGGTATTTTCCCTTGAAATGTGGGGCGGAGCCACATTTGACGTAACTCTTAGATTTTTGCATGAAAATCCTTGGCACCGACTAAAACTATTGAGAGAAGCTGTACCTAACATTTTATTTCAAATGTTAATTAGAGGCTCAAATGCCGTTGGATATAAGGCCTACCCAGATAATTTGGTTCAGAAATTTATTGAAGAAAGCAGCAAAGAAGGCATCGATATTTTTAGGATATTTGACTCATTAAATTGGATAGAAGGTATGCGGGTAAGTATAGAGGCCGTTAATCAAAGAACACCTGGTTTGGCAGAAGCTTGCATATGTTATACTGGAGATTTTCTAGACCCTGAAAAAAATCATAAGTTTAATTTAAATTATTACCTAGACCTTGCAAAACAGCTTGAAGATGCAGGTGCACATATTCTTGGAATTAAAGATATGGCGGGTTTACTAAAACCTATACAAGCTGAAATATTAGTTAAAGAA
>JAKRSG010000362.1 GCA_022402405.1 Bacteroidia bacterium
ATCAATGGTAACATTATCTGCACCGTTTAATCTTATTAAGGCACCAATAACATTCGCTGTTAAATTTAACATGCTGCTTACCGTGTCATGGGGAACTATGGTTACACTAAATCCACTTCCACCAAACTCAGACCATTGGTTCAAACCAACTGCTCCCGTTTCTGAAATATCTGACACAATTTTAGCTGTTACATTTCCTGTTACGGTTTTGCTATTTAAATCTTCAAACAATCCTCCAACACCTGTTAAACTTGGGTAATCGCCTCCCAATCCCACCGTATACGTACCTGTAAGTGCAGGAGAAATAGTGTAACTCCTCAAGGTTCCGCCTATAGGAAAGGCTGTAGTGGTTAAATCTACAGAACTTGGTGTAACGGCAAAGGAACCTGCTTGAATGCCAACATTTACAGAGGGCGCTAAATCCTGAGCCACCACAAAGTATTGTATAATATCACTAACTGCAAGTGAAGATGGACTGGTTAACAATTGGTGATTAATGGTAAAACTATATGGCGATGTTCCCGTTCCATTTGCTACAACATATTTCCATCCATTTCCTAAACTATCATTACTTGCCGCTAAAGCATTATTGTCAGTGCTGCGCTTAAAATATAAGCGTGGACGATTTACGCTATCTACATCACTACCATCTGTTATAACCACATTCTCCAACATTCTACTCGTTACAATAGGTGAATTACCTAATTGAGTATAACTAATAGCTGGAGCAGTTAAATCTAATCCAATCAAATCTGCCTCATATGCACCTACATCTGGAGCTGTTCCATTTCCCGAATATGCACTTTCACCATAACGGGTCGAACCAAAAAAATCAGTATTTACATTCGAAGGTGAACTAACAACCACTCCCCCAGACTCTGCCTGTGTAGCTATTGAACTAGATATTCTTAAATCTTTTGGAGTGGAAACAACATCTATAAAAGGTGGCAAACTACTGTAAGATGATGCCTCTGAGCCAATTCTTGTTTTAAACGCTGATATAGTCTGGTCGCCCGACAATAATGTGGATTCATAAAAAACCAAGTTATTGGCTCCTGCTGTACCTGCATAATAATCGTTGTTGTTTGATGCTAATGAATGGTTTGCATATGAACCAGATGCCGCCCTCCAATAAGCAACAGATTTTGCGTTAGTTCCAACACCCCCAGGAGTAGATGCATTTACAAATATGTTATTCTTAAAATCTAAATTCCCTGGTGAAGAACTTGCATAAACTGCTGCAGAACCAAAACTAGAAGATGAACTTGAGGCGTTTAAATATACAGTATTATAATACAAGCCTATATTCTGTCCCCCATTACAAAATAACCCAACCACTCCAGGAGCTGATGAGGAGGTAGTTACTTTTAAGTCTGAAATAAAATTATTATACGCGTAAATATTAGAACTACTGCTCCCTTGCAAATAAGCTCCATAAGTAACATTTGACGTGGTTCCAATATTACTAATAAAATTACGATGAAACCTATTTGTATCCGCAGTACCTAAATATGCTCCATATACTGCACCTCCGGTACTAGTAAAATTACTTACGGTATCATTGAAAGAATTAATTACAGCTCCATTAGTAGCGCCATTTAAGTATAAACCATATAAACTTGTTGCTCCCGGACTAACAACATTTTCAATTTTATTAGAATAAATAGATTGAGATGAGCTCGACGCACCACCAGAACTAAACATTCCATAAAATGTACCACCACTACCCGAAACAAAACTAGTATTGGTAACTTGATTGCGATACAAACTGAGATTACTTAAACTACCCAATCTGTATATACCATACATACTACTAGAAGAGGTAGTTTGATAAATATTAGAGTCTAACACATTATCATATATAGAATGGTTTAAACCCGAAACACTGGTGTATAACATTATCATTTGTCCAGTAGAACTTCTAAACCTATTCTTTCTAAAAGTATTATTATAAACCTCGGTTTGGGAAGATGAACTAGAAACATACAAGCCATAAGTAGTTCCAGTGCTTGTTGTACTTTGATTTCTAAGGTTATTATTTATTTGATTATCGTATACTTTCCATTGATTGTTCGAACTTGTACCACCTTGTGCATATATATAATAAATAGTTCCAGTAGCAGTTGAAGTTCCATTTCCATATGTATTATTTGAAACAGAATTACCATAAAGATTTAAATTATAACACGAAGCTGTATGAAAAATTTTATATGCAACTGAAGTTGATGGTACCGTCCATGTCCAATTATTAACGTTGTTATTATAAATATTTACCGTATTGTTTGTTCCAGAACCTCCTGCTGCATTATAAATCCCATAAGTAGTGCTACCTGCTAACGTTCTATTAATTGTTACAGAGTTATTGTAAATATCAACATTAGAATTATTGGCAGTGGTAGTAAAAATTCCATATAAAATAGAACTTGCGGTTGGCTTGTTGGTTATTACAGTATTAGCAATTTTTATATTCAATTGATAAATAGTGTAAACTCCATAAGAAGTTGTGTTAGCCGCAAAATTTGTAATCGAAACAGGTCCATCAACACCAATTTCATGGTCTGTATCCATGTAGGGTGTAATGGAAGTGTTGTTATATAGATATATTCCATTAGCAGCATTGGCAATGGAGCAATTAAATACTTTTAAATTTTTATGTCCTCCAGCATCATTTGAGGGAGTAGTGCTGGTTCCAGCAGAATTTAAACTAGTAGACCTTATTCCAACGGTATATAAAATTGCTGGATTGTTATTAAATGTTAAACTACAATTTTTTATAGTTACATTCTGACAGCCATCTGTAGAACTTGCCCTGCACAACATGAAACCTACCTCGGTAATCAAAGTGGTTGTTGTACCTGTGTATACTTCCTGCATGTCAATTCCATCGAAAGTGATGAAATCTGTACCGTTTAATTTAATAAATGCATCGGCATTACTAGTAGTAACCGAAGTGGCAGCAAAAGAACCACTTCCTCCAACCACCGAATTTAACCTTGGATTGGCACCTACTCCCGACTTTTGAAAAATAATAGGATTGGCAGATGTAGGTTTATTTACACCAGTTATATTAATTATGATACCTCCTGTAGGTATATTTTCGGTATGACCAGCAGCTATGTTAAATGTTACACCGCCGCTTCCTACCCCTGATGTGTTTAATGCTGATACTGCAGCATTGATAGTGGCATAGTCCGGACTAGATCCTCCAACCGTTTTAGTCCCTGTTAATTGAGCTTGTGTATTATTTCTAAAAAATAATAAACAAATAAAAAGTAGCAAATAATTACTACCATGATTGAGTTTAAATGTAATCTTCATATGTTGTTTTTAAGTTATTTTTTCCTTAAAAAGCAAACATAAACATCCCTTTTTCCACTACTAAAGCCGATACATGCACCTTGAAAGTAAATCACCTTCAAGCTCTCTAACTACTCTATAAAATACTGTTTGTAAAAGTTTTAATCAATACGCCTCTATTTTTTCTATTTATGTCTACTTAATTGTATTATAAACATAAAAGAGTTTATTTCACATAAGCAACAGATTATCAGCCTAACAAGCGTTTGATTTACTCAAAACAACGAAAAACCTGTTTAAATACCTTAAAACACGATTCAATTAGCGATTAAAATTTATTAATCTCTATTAAATTAAGATTAAATTAAGTAAATTTTAGGTAAAATTTAAGAATTCACCTCCCACAACATCACACTTTTATCATCACTTATACTCACAAATTTATGGGCACCTAACCATGCTATTTTATTAATAGAATTTATATGACAATTATGCCTTTCTTTATCCATCACTCTTAACAATTTATAGGTATGTAAATCCCATATTTTGATTGTTTTATCCATACTAGAACTTAACAAATACTTCCCTTCTGGATGCACAGCCAATCCATGAACATGCAGGTTATGTGCAGCAATTTTTTGCACCAATTTTATCCCATCTCGCAAATCCCAAATTCCCATCATAGCATCACGTCCGCCACTCAATAAACACTGACCCTCAGAGCAAAAAGCTAAAGAAAATACACTCAAAGTATGTGCAGCCTCTATTTCATCAAAAATTTCTAAATTTTTACTTAATAAATAAATATTCGAATCGCTCGAACCTACCGCTAAAAATGCCCTTTCCTCACTTACCGCAACACTTCTCAAACTCTTCTCACTTAACTTTACTATCTTTTTTATGCTTAAGGTTTCTATTTCGTACTGAACCAAACACCCATCACCACCTGCCGAATACATAAACTCACCAAGTTTCTTAATATCAAATAAGGCCTGTGTATGACTGGCAAATAATTTTATTTCTTTCTTGTTTGTTAAATCTATTACATGCACATTTCCTTTGTTCGTGCCTATCCACAAAAAATTCTTCTCTAAATCATAATATAAACAATGAACAGCCTCCGCTAACTTGGCAACAATTTTCCCTTTACCGGGTTCATTTATATCCCAAGCTATCACCAATCCATCAGTACCCGAGGTGTAAATAACACCTTGTTTTTCATCCACTGCTAAGGCGTATAAATTTCCTGTATGTCCGGTATAAACCGCTATTTGCTTGGCCTGAACCCTATTTTTCATCTCCATATGTGTTCAAAAATGCAATAAAAAATTAAATTCGCAGCACATGCCATTATATAGCCAACAATTTTGTGAAGGAAATCTGCAACTTGCCTTATGGCAAATAACAGAAAATAAGGAACAATTACTTTCAAAACTCAGCACATTATATCATGAAGAGGCATTTCAAAAAAGAAGTGAACAAGCCAATGCGCTTCACTACCTTGCAAGTCGTTGTGCCATACTAGAATTATTCCCTGCTAGTCAGATAATCCTACATAAAAACGGCCTGAACCAACCTTCTTTACTGATAAACAATAAACCCATATATATTTCAATTACACATTCCGCAGATATGGCAGGTGTAATTATAAGTGAGCAACATTTTCCTGGTATCGACCTCGAAAAAATTGATACTCGAATTACTCGGGTTAAACATAAATTCATGAACCAAACTGAATTAGATTTTGCTGGTGCAGAAAACCAAATAGATTTACAAACCCTTATCTGGAGCGCCAAAGAAACACTCTATAAAGTATATGCAAAAAAAGAAATAGATTTTAAAGAACATTTACACATTCAACCTTTTCACTTAAACATAGAAAATAAAGGCAATTTTACCGGTTTTATTCGAAAAGAAGAGTTTCAAAAAAAATTCAACATCCACTATCAAATTATATCTAACATTGTACTCACATATA
>JAKRSG010000363.1 GCA_022402405.1 Bacteroidia bacterium
CGCCAGAATGAAAGCCGAAGGCGAGGTTATCTTCTTGTTAGATGAGAAAGATTATTTGCCAGATTACCTAGAGTCTATGCCTAAAGAGATTTCCTTACCAACAAAAATGCAAACCCCAAACTCGCCAAAATACAAAACCATGTTTATAAAAGCGGGTAAAAAAGATAAGGTAAATAAGGTAGATATTGTTGGTTTTTTAATTCAGAAAGCCAACTTAACAAAGGAAGAAATTGGAAGAATAGAGGTGTTAGATCATTCTGCTTATGTGGCCGTAGATGCCAATAAAATTAAGCAGATTCTAGCATTGGTTCAAACCGAAAAATTAAAAGGCAAAAAGATTAGAATGGAAATTGCTAGCTAAAATAAATCGTGTTTACCCGATTTAAGTACCTGGCATTGTTTGCACCATAACACGGTGTGTAATACATTTGCCTTGCTATGAAACCCATATTTACAAAACCCATTTTTGCGTATTTACTTGCTCTTTATTTCTGTCTGAACCCAAACATGAAGCTTAATGCGTGGGGATTTTATGCGCATCAAAAAATAAATAGATTGGCTGTTTTTTGTTTGCCTCCAGAGATGTTTCCGTTTTTTAAGAAACATATAGATTATATAACAGAGCACGCCGTAGACCCCGATAAACGTAGGTATTTGGTGAGTGGAGAAGGAGAGAAGCACTTTATAGATATGGATCACTATGAACATGTTTTGCCATTTGATACCATACCCAAATCATATTCGAAAGCGGTAGAAAAATACAGCAAAGACTCCTTGCACGCGTATGGCATTGTGCCTTGGAATATTCAATGGATGCTTAATAGTTTAACCGAGGCATTTGCCAGTAAAAATGAGGCAAAAATCTTAAAATATGCCGCCGAATTAGGTCACTACATTGGCGATGCTCACGTGCCATTACATGTTACAGAAAACTATAATGGTCAGTTAACTAACCAACATGGCATTCATGGTTTTTTTGAAACCCGACTACCTGAATTATTCTCAAACGATTTTGATTTTTTTGTGGGTCATGCTGCCTATATTACCCACCCACTAAACACTACTTGGCACATTATTGAAGAAAGTTTTGCCTCCCTCGATTCTGTATTTTTATATGAAAAGAAAACCCATTCAGCATTTTCTGAACAGGCAAAATTTACCTATGAGCCTAAAGGCAACCAAATGCAAAAAGTGTATAGCAGAGATTTCTCAAAGCAATACCATCTATTTTTAAATGGTATGGTAGAAAGAAGAATGCGCGCAGCGGTGTTAGCTATAGCTTCCTTTTGGTATACCGCTTGGGTAAATGGTGGTCAGCCAAGTTTTGAAGAAATTCCAGTCCATAAAAGTGATACTGCGCAAATAGAAATTTTGCCACAGGGCTTTCCCGGCCAAATGTTGGGCCGACAAGAAGAATAACTGTGACTTTTTTAGTAAACTTACCTTTAAAAATATGGTGGTTTATTGTGAATAACTTGGTTTTGCTACTCGGTTGTAGCCCATTATTTTTGTTTTCATAGAAGTTAGGAATTTTAGGCTTTAATTTGCCTTCGGTTCAAACCAACAATTAAAAAAAGTATGACCATGAAGTTTATAGTAAATAGCAGTGTATTGTTACGCCATTTGTCGTATATCGATGGTGTTGTAGTGTCTAAACCAATTATTCCTATTCTGAATAATTTTCTTTTTGATATAAAAGATGGAGTGCTAACCATTCATTCATCTGATTTAGAAACTACCATGAATACAAGTATTAAGGTAGATGCTAAAGAGGATGTTTCTATTGCTATTCCTTCTAAAACTACATTAGAGTTATTAAAGACATTATCAGACCAGCCTTTAGCATTTTCTATAAACGAAGAAAAAGGTTCTGTAGAGATTAAATACGAAAGTGGTAGGTTTAAATTAACAGCTCAAAGAGGCGATGAGTTTCCTAAAACTCCCGTTTTAGAAGAGGCTAATAGCTTTGAAATAGGTGCCAAGATTTTACAAAAGGCCATCAATAAAACCATATTCTCCACCAGTTCTGATGAGCTTCGTTTGAACCTAACGGGAGTTTATTTACAATTATTCAAAAACAACATCACATTTGTAGCAACGGATGCCAACAGATTGGTTCGTTTTACTAGAAATGATGTACAGCCAGGTATTGAAGATTCGTTTATCCTTCCTAAAAAGGCTCTAAACTTATTAAAATCTTGTTTGCCTAACGATGATACCAAAGTAAAGGTTTACTTTACTCATCAAAATGCTCACTTCCAAATAGGAGATGTGAATTTAATTTGTCGTTTAATCGACGAAAAATACCCTGATTACCGCGCGGTTATTCCAACAGAAAACCCAAATCAGTTAACAATAGATCGTGGCGAGTTTTTAATGGCTGTAAAGCGTGTAGCTATTACTTCTAATAAATCTACTCATCAAATTCGTTTAAAAATGGCCGGCAGCGAACTTACCATCAGCGCAGAAGACATAGATTTTGAAAACGAATCTCAAGAGAAATTAAGTTGCGCATACGTGGGCGAAGACATGGAAATAGGTTTTAACTCTAAGTACTTCTTAGAAATGCTAAACACCATGGATGCCCCAGAAGTAACGTTAGAGTTATCTCAACCCAACAGAGCCGGCGTTATCGTCCCTTCAGCTCAAGAAACTGATGAAGACATCTTAATGCTCATCATGCCAATGATGTTGAATAGCTATTAATTAATTAAAAATTAGGGATTACGAATTACGAATTAATTCCTTCATCCGTAATCCCTAATCCGTAATTCCTAATTCGTAATTATTGCTGTCCGGGGAAATCTTACTACAAACAAAGAGGTCCTTCGCTCCACTGCGTTACGCTCAGGATGACAATATTTTAGATCTAACAGGCCGGGGGCTTGGAGGCAGCTTCGCTGCCTCCAAGCCCCCGGCCGCTGAAAACAAGCGAGCACCGGGTCATTCAGAGCGATAGCGAAGAATCTCATTCTTTTTCCCGGACAGCATTGATCCGTAATCCGTAATTAATTAACCGGTATTCTCGCTAATTGCAACTTACCATTAACTTTCTTGATTACTTTGTTAAAATCATCTGGGAAATAGCCTGAGGTTTTAACACGGCGGAAGTAGTTGAGTGGGTCGCCTCCAATAAATAAGCCCATCGTGTTTGCATTAGTATTAAATGGTTTTCCTAACTGCACAAAGTTTTTATCATAGAGGTATAACCCATAATCGGGCTTGCGGGTATAATCCGAAACATCTTCTACAAAGGCACCAATAAAATAATTTGTTGAATCGAAGTCCACATTAGGTTTTGGTGTTAAATTATCCTGCACAAATACATTTTCAAACTGGCCTTTAGCCACCGCATTGGCATTCGAATTCATAAAAAACTCTACTCTACAAAAATCAAAATGCGTACGAAATGCTCTTATGATATTTTCATTAGTTTGTCTCTGCAGGTTTCTCACAAACTCAGCATCCTCCACTTTTTTCTCAGCTACCAAATAAGATATCAGTTTTTCATCAGGCTCCTCTAGCATCACAAGAAGTGTTCCGCTGGCTTTGCGATTCATTTCCGAAACCAAATTACGCTCATCTTTTATTAGCTTATCCTTTATGCGCACTGCGCTTAACCTAAGTGCGACTTCCACAGCACTTGGTCGGCCATTAAACACTTTAGCATTCGTTTTGTTGGTAAAACTGTGCGCGTATCTTAATTCCAAATTGGCTACCTCACCCATGTTAACAGACACACCTATGATAGCAGAATAATCTAATCTGCCAATTTTATTTACATTCTGCGAATCCTGCAAAATATCTTGATAAGCCCCATAATTTAAAATACTCGATTGAGTAAAACTTAAGTAGGAGGGTCTGAACCCAATAAACAATCTCAAGTCATCGCTCATTTGATCGGGAACATAATTTAGGTAAGCAGAAAAATCAATATAATTACCTTGATATCTTTTGTCGCTCATCACATCTCTAATCCCTAACCAAGTAATTCCAGCTTCTAAAGTATAATCTAACCTATTAAGATACCTATTACTATGATAAGGACTTATCGGATTTTGAAAATAGGCAGCTAAGCTTCCCATTCCTCTACCTGAATAATTCTCATGAGTAACATTTATAGTGGTGATATTACCACCAACAACCATCCCAAAATTGGGTTCATACAGCCTTTGAGCAAGCATTTGCAGAGGTAAGAAACAAATTAGCAGTAAAATTTTATTTTTCATTTGCGTTGTTTAAAATAAAGTCAATGTTTCTCTTTAAACCGTTGTATTTAGTTCTTTTAATAGGAGAATTTTTAAGCAATTTATTAAAAATTTCCTCACTAATATCTATCCAATCTTTCGTATTCATATCTTTTAAAATTGGGTTTGGTTCGAACCGAGGCTCTTGATGCTTTTTGGCAAATCTATTCCATGGACAAACATCCATGCAAACATCACAACCAAAAATCCAATTATCTGTTTTGCCATTAAACTCAGAGGGAATAGCATCCTTTAACTCGATAGTAAGATAACTGATACATTTACTGCCATCAACCTTATGAGGTTCGTAAATAGCCTGTGTAGGACAAGCATCTATACAAGCAGTACAAGTACCGCAATGATCGGTAACGGGAGCATCTGTTTCTAAATCTAAATCAATGATAATCTCACTTAAAAAGAAGAAACTACCAGCTTTTTTGTGGATGATATTTCCGTTTTTTCCGAGCCAACCTAGTCCGCTTTTTTGAGCCCAAGCCTTCTCCAAAACCGGAGCAGAGTCTACAAAAACTCTCGCACTTACCTCGCCAATTTTTGATTGAATAAAAGACAAAAGCTCATAAAGCTTATCTTTTACTACATAATGATAATCCTCTCCATACGCATATTTCGAAATCTTTAACTCAGGGGTGCCAATTCCAGGCTCAGGATTATAGAAATTATATAATAAGCTGATAACGGATTTAGCACCTGGGACAAGTAGTTGAGGGTTTAATCGCATATCGAAATAATTTTCCATATATGCCATTTTCCCATTTCTATTTTCTTTAAGCCAAGTCTCTAAACGAGGTGCTTCCTCGCTTAAAAACTCAGCTTTTGAAATGCCGCACGACTCAAAGCCCAAGCGCTTAGCCTCAGTTTTTATTAGGTTTGCGTATGTGGCTGCAGAAAATTTCAATTATAAAATAACTTCTTCACCTTTGGCATTCATAAACTTAAAGTCTACCAAATGCAAACGTTGGTTCGGTACAATTTTAATCCATTGTTTAAGATCGGAAGAGCGTCG
>JAKRSG010000364.1 GCA_022402405.1 Bacteroidia bacterium
CCTTTGGGCCAAATATATGAACATCTTGCTCGTGTTTTACCAGATTCATAGAAAGCAGTAAACCGGGTAAACCTAAGATATGATCGCCGTGTACATGACTAATAAAAATATGCGATAACTTAGATTTTTTAATCTTGTATCGTTGCAATTGCATTTGCGTTCCTTCGCCACAATCTATAAGCATATGATGATCGCATATATGTAAATATTGTGCGCTTGGATGCCTGCTTAGGGTAGGAGAGGCAGAACTATTGCCTAAAATTGTTACTTCAAATGCCATAGCTAAATCTATTCAGAATCGGTTAAAAATTGTTTTTCTAATTGGTCCATATAAATAAACTCTACCGCCTCACTTAAGCTGGGAACAATCAGCAAATCATGCTCAGAAAAAGCATCAAAAATCTCTGTGTTTTCATTTCTAAATAATACTAAACATTGTTGTTCTAATAGTTTTTCATGAAGAGATTTTAGGTTGTTTAAAACAGCAGCATCAGCCTTTTCTAGCAATGGTAAATCCACAATAAAATACGAAAAAGATTCTTCTTCTAAGTAAGTATCAATGCTCTTATTAATAGATTCTACAAGCTCCTGGTTCAAGGCAGTTTGGTCTGAACCTAATAATATATAGTGTTCGGTTTTTTCGCTGGAAAGATTCATATTTGTTCGGTCTCGAATTCGAATATATAAAAAAATGAATAAGAAAATTGCATTTATTACTGGCGCTACCGCCGGCATAGGAGAAGCCACTGCCTATTTGCTTGCTAAAAACGGCTATAACTTAGTATTATGTGGTAGGAGAGAAGAGCGTTTAAAAGCTCTACAATCCAAGCTTAGCGCGGACTTTGGTGCAGAATCGCACACGGCTTGTTTTGATATCCGAAATAAAGAATCGGTTCAAACCGCTATAGAAAATTTGCCCGAATCTTTTAAAAATATTGATGTATTGGTAAACAATGCGGGTTTGGCAAGTGGTTTGGCCACCATAGATAAGGGAGATTTGGCCGATTGGGAAACCATGATTGATACAAACGTAAAAGGATTATTGTACGTAAGCAGGCAAATAATTCCAGGTATGGTTGAACGCAAATCGGGCTACATTGTTAATATTAGCAGTATTGCGGGCAAGGAAGTATATGCCAACGGAAATGTGTATTGCTCTACCAAATTTGCAGTAGATGCCTTAAACAAAGCCATGCGTATTGAGCTTTCTGCGCATCCAATTCGTGTTACAGGAATATACCCGGGTGCCGTAGAAACCGAGTTTTCTATCGTGCGTTTTCATGGCGATGAGGAGCGCGCAAAGGCAGTTTATCAGGGCTTTGATAGCTTGCTGGCGAGCGATATTGCAGATGCTATTTATTATGTTATTAGCACGCCTCCGCATGTAAATATAAATGAGCTAGTGATAATGCCAACCGCGCAACCTGTGCCGGGTATTATTCATAGAAAGTAAACTTAGTTGGTATGGGTGGAGTTTTCCATGAGATACGCTTTTATAAACTCATCTAAGCCTCCATCCATTACTTTTTGTACGTCGGATGTTTCTACATTGGTGCGCAAATCTTTTACGAGCTTGTATGGATGAAATACGTAATTTCTAATCTGACTGCCCCACTCAATCTTCTTCTTTCCAGCTTCTATGGCAGACTTTGCCTCGTTTTGTTTGCGTAACTCTAGCTCATATAACTGCGAGCGTAACATCTGTAACGCGCGTTCTTTGTTGGCACTTTGAGAGCGTTCTACCTGACAAACAATAACAATTCCGGTGGGTTTATGGGTAAGTTGTACTTTGGTTTCTACCTTGTTTACATTTTGTCCGCCTGCACCACCCGAACGCGAAGTTTGGAATTCTATATCGGCATCTTTAATGTCTATCTCTATGCTATCATCTACTACCGGATACACATACACAGAAGCAAAAGAGGTATGCCTGCGTGCATTGCTATCAAATGGCGAAATTCTAACCAATCTATGTACGCCATTTTCGCCTTTTAAGAAGCCGTAGGCAAAATCGCCACTTACTTCAATGGCACAAGATTTTATTCCGGCACCATCACCTGCTTGCTCATCTACCACAGCAGCTTTTAGTCCTTGCTTATCTGCATACATAATGTACATACGCATGAGCATTTCTGCCCAATCCTGACTTTCAGTACCACCTGCACCAGAGTTTATGTTTATGATGCAGTTCATTTGGTCTTCTTCGGCACTAAGCATGTTTTTAAACTCAAGTGCTTCCACAACATTGCGGGCATCTTGGTAAGCAGCTTCTACTTCTTCTTCGGTACCTTCACCAGCTTGGTAAAATTCAAATAAAATGGCTAAATCATCAACTACAGTTTTGCAATGAGCATGAGCATCTGTCCACATTTTTTTAATGCGGGTTGCCTTAACCAATCGCTCTGCTTCTTTGGGATTATCCCAAAAGCCCGGCTGTAAAGTGCGGGCTTCTTCTTCTCTTATATCGAGTAACTTTGTCTCGACGTCAAAGATACCTCCTCAGGTCTTCTACCCTTAAGGTTAAATTCTTTAATTGTTCGCTTGTCATAGCTTACTTTATAAAACAAAGGCAGCTTAATTTTAAGCTGCCTTTGTTGTTTGTATTAGGCGCTAGCCATTGAGTTTTTGTAACGTTTGCGTTCATTTTCATCTAAATGAATCTTGCGTAAACGCAATGATAATGGTGTAATTTCTACTAACTCATCTGCCTGTATATATTCCATACATTCTTCTAATGAGAAAGTAATTTTTGGAGCAATTCTAGTTTTATCATCCGAACCAGAAGCACGCATATTGGTTAATTTCTTTTCTTTGGTAATGTTAACTACTAGGTCGTCTTGACGGTTGGTTTCGCCAATAATCTGACCCATGTATATGTTTTCACCAGCTTCTACGAAGAAGCTACCTCTGTCTTGTAATTTATCAATAGAGTAAGCAATAGCTTTACCTTGCTCACCCGAAATCATTACACCTGCACCACGATTAGGAATAGGGCCTTTCCAAGGTTCAAACGCCTTGAACCTATGCGCCATGATAGCCTCACCAGCAGTAGCCGTTAAAATATTGTTTCGTAAACCAATAATACCACGAGAAGGGATTTCAAATTCTAAGTGAATTAAATCGCCTTTAGGTTCCATAACAAGCATATCGCCTTTTCTCTGACTAACATACTCAATTACTTTCCCTGAATATTCTTCTGGTACGTTTACGGTTAAAATTTCAATTGGTTCACACTTCTGACCGTCGATTTCTTTTAGGATAACTTGTGGCTGACCCACCTGTAACTCGTAACCTTCACGACGCATGGTTTCTATTAATACAGATAAGTGAAGAATACCTCTACCAAATACTAAATAAGAATCGGCAGCATCTGTTTCTTCTACACGTAAAGCTAAATTCTTTTCTAGTTCTTTAAACAAACGATCGCGTAAGTGACGAGAAGTTACAAATTTACCTTCTTTACCAAAGAACGGAGAGTTGTTGATACAAAACAACATGTTCATGGTAGGTTCGTCTATTTTAATCGGAACTAATCCTTCAGGGTTTTCAAAATCGGCAATGGTATCACCAATTTCAAAACCATCTATACCCATCACCGCACAGATGTCGCCACCAAATGCTTCTTCTACTTTTAATTTACCTAAACCTTCAAAAGTATATAGTTCTTTAATTCGAGATTTTTGGATTGAACCATCGCGTTTTACTATACTTACAGGTTGGTTTACCTTAATGCTACCACGTAAAATTCTTCCAATGGCAATCCTTCCAGTAAATGAAGAATAATCTAAAGAGGTAATCTGCATTTGCAATGTACCTTCTTCCACTTTAGGAGCAGGAATTTGCTCAATAATATCTTCTAAAAGTGCAGTAAAATCTGTGGTTGGGTTTTTCCAATCTCTGCCCATCCAACCTTGTTTAGAACTACCATACATGGTATGGAAATCTAATTGTTCTTCGGTAGCTTCTACGTTAAAAAACAAATCAAATACTGCATCGTGTACCTCATCTGGTCTACAGTTTGGCTTGTCTACTTTATTAATAACTACGATAGGTTTTTTACCTAAAGCTAAGGCTTTTTGAAGTACAAAACGGGTTTGGGGCATCGGACCTTCAAAAGCATCTACTAATAATAATACACCATCTGCCATGTTTAATACACGCTCAACCTCGCCGCCAAAGTCACTGTGACCAGGAGTATCAATGATGTTGATTTTGGTGCCTTTGTAATTTACCGAAATGTTTTTAGCTAAAATAGTGATTCCGCGTTCACGCTCTAAATCATTATTGTCGAGAATCAAATCTCCTTTTTCTTGGTTCTCGCGAAAAAGCTGTGTTTGGTGAATGATTTTGTCTACCAAAGTAGTTTTTCCATGATCTACGTGAGCGATAATCGCTATGTTTCTGATATTCTGCATTATAATCTTAAAAAGTTTGCAAATATAGAGTATTTTAGCGTAAATTTATCATTAAATTTTGTGTTGTGGCGGATAGCTATGGAAGCCACTCGCGCATATCAGAACGTAGGGGTGAAATTTCCCTGCGTTACTTGATTAGGTGCCGTTGTCTATTTTTCATTCGTGTTAATTAGTTCAAAAATTAACTCGGTCAAAGTCTTAACGTTACTTTCAATTGTTCCTTTCATATATCGTTCGTAAACACTTTTGTTGTCCGGTGGGTTGAGATTCAATATCAAGCCTTTTTCTAAAGCCAAAAGTCTTAAAAACTCTCTTTGGGTTCTTCCGTTTCCTTCTCTAAATGGGTGTAAATAATTGACGTTATCTAAAATTTCAGCCAATTTCTCAGCTAACTGCTTTTGGTTGTTTTTCTGAATTTTCTTAAATTCAATAATTAATTGGTCAATGTATTTGAAAGCGTTGTCAAAATGTGAAGTAGGAAAGAATTGCTTACCATCTTTGCTAATTTCAACAGTCCGTTGTTTACCCGCCCAAACATAAATGTCTTGAAACAAATGTTTATGAATTTCAATTAGGCTGACAATACCTTTTATTTTAATCGGCTGTTCGTAAAGTTCTTGAAGTCGTTTGGTTACCACACCACTCTCAACAAAAACTAAAACTTCTGGGTCTGTAATATCTTGTAAATTCCGTAAAAGTCCTGTCTTGGGGTCAGTGTAGGTGAAGTTGGGGTCTATGTATTTGTAAGAATTAGACATAGGCTTTTTGTTTAGCAAATGCCACGAGTTCTGTAAGCGATATTTTTCCTGTCACATAGTCCCTTATGATTTCAATACCTTTTGGTGTCGGTT
>JAKRSG010000365.1 GCA_022402405.1 Bacteroidia bacterium
GTTAAAAATTCTGCAGCAGGGTATAGAGAATTTTCAGGACCAGCAACTAATGGTCTCTCATGAATCTCTCTTAACTTCTCTGGCTTTACAGCGTATAAATCTACTGCTGCTAAGCTTCTTCCATAAGTGAAAGCTCCCGATACTAAATAACCTAAAATTACTCTTTCTTCTGAACCTCTACCTTTATTAATAGTTTTTAGTGGACCAGATACAAATCCTTGGAAGTTGTTGTACTGACTATTATCTAAATATCCTGTAAAAGGAGATGAAGTTGTTACCTCTACTCCACCCACAACATTTTTTGTAGGAGCTTTGGTTGTGATACTAATCGCACCACCCACAAAGTCACCATATTGTGCAGGCGTACCACCCGTGATAACCTGAATTTGATCGATAGCATTAGCAGGAATATTGGTTGAACCACTTTGCACACGCACACCATCTATATAATAAGCAGTACCATCTGCGCGCGAACCACGGAAAATAGGTGTTCCACCCGATCTTGATTCAACTCCTAAGGTTGTACCTGCAATCTTTTGGATATCACGTGTACCCAAAGCCAAAATTTCTTTATTGGTTTTTACGTCTCCTTTTACCCCTCCTGGGTCTACTAATTGTTTCTTGTGTTGAACCACTACTTCGGTTAAAGTAGTACCACTAGATGGCTCCATGTTAAAGTTAACAAATCTGTCGCCTTCTGCAGATACGCTAATACCTTTAATAACAGTATTACTGTAACCAACAAAAGAGGCATACAAATCATACTCTCCTGGTTGAAGCGTTTTAATAACAAACCCTCCATCATCATCTGTCATGGTAGTAGCCTTGGTTACACCATTTAATTTAATCGTGATACTCACGAAATCCATTGCTTTCTTGGTCTTTGCGTCCTTCACAGTTCCCCTCACGGTTCCCATACCAGATTGGGCTTGAAGCGCAAACTGAATTCCAAGCAGCACGGCGAGCAAAATGTATATTTTCTTCATTTGTCCTATAATTTACAATTTCAAAACAATTTTTTAAGAGCGGTAAAATAAAGTAGTTAAATTGAAAATAACAATATCTATTTAAACCATTTTTTTCAACTATTCCAATTTTGGGCTTAAAGTGAGCAACTTATCCAATAAAACCTGAGAAATTTTACAATAACTTTCTTTGGTCCAACCGGCAATATGCGGACTTAAAACCACGTTTTCCATGCTACAGAGTTGTTCAAACCAGATTTTTTCTTCCGGTAAAAGCGCATTCAACTTTTCATTTTCGAGAACATCGAGTGCCGCGCCCAAAATTTTTCCTTGGTTCAAACCGAACAATAAATCTTGGGTGCAAACTACTTTTCCTCTACTTAAGTTGAGCAAGAAAATGTGTTTTTTAAATTGGTTCAAGCGAGATCTATTAAAATAATGATGTGTTTCTGAAGTTAAGGGAACATGAAAACTGAGCACATCTGCTTCCTCGTAAATTTGCTCCCATGAACTCTCTATTACATGATTATTTCCAAATCCTTGAAGGTATTTATCGTAGGCCAGCACCTTAACATTAAAGCCTGATAGCTTTTTAGCTAATGCTTTTCCAGTATTTCCATAGCCAATAATAGCTACTGTTTTTCCGGATAATTCTATTCCTCTGTTGGCCTCACGCAGCCAAATGCCCGATTTAACCTGAGTATTGGCTCTGTAAAGATTGTTAAACAGCATTAATAACATGGCTAAACTATGTTCTGCTACCGCATCAGAATTAGCTTCTCCAGCATTTATACATATTATATCTCTCAATACCGCCTCACTCATATCTATATTATCCATGCCTGCCCCTGCCCTAGCTATTATTTTTAGTTTAGGTGCAGCAGATAAAACAGCTTGGTCTACCTGAGTTTTGGTACGAATTACCAGGACATCCATTTCTGAAATGCCCAATAAAATATCTTCTCTGCTCGAATTTGGTTTATAAAGAACGTTATGTCCAAGTTTTTGCAAACCCTCAATTAACAAGGGATGTACATCGTCTACTATATATACATTCCAAGGTAAATGGTTTGCCTTTAAAACTTCATTCATGATAATAGTAATTAAAACGTGATAGAAGGTTGCATTCCTTTTTTAAAGGTTTGCATATAATAATCTTCCGATGGTAAAATAGATTACAATTCCAAGCAAATCGTTGCTGGTTGTAATAAACGGACCAGTTGCAATAGCTGGGTCAATTTTCATGCGGTTTAATAACATGGGTATGAAGGTTCCAAATACTGATGCAAATATGATAACCGTTAACAAAGCTATACTAACCGTAAGTGCCAAAACATAAGAATCATTAAAGGCTAAATTATAGGCTAAAATTAATACAGAACAAATAATACCGTTTAGTAAAGCTACCCTTAATTCTTTTAATATTTTCTGACCAATATTTTTTGTACCTAAGGTATCGTTGGCAATACCTTGTACCACAATAGCAGATGATTGAACTCCCACATTCCCTCCCATAGCGGCAATCATAGGAATAAAGAAGGCCATTTCGGGATGAATCATAATTTGATTTTCGTATATTTCTAAAAATCTAGAACTAGCTATTCCTCCAAATAGGCCAATAACCAACCAAGGCAAACGCGCTCTAGACAAAATCCAGACTTTATCTGTAGGGTCTACATCCTCGGTAATACCACTCATTAATTGGTAATCTTCGTCGGCTTCTTCTTTAATCAAATCCACCACATCATCTATGGTAATTCTGCCTACTAATCGCCCCAATGGATCTACCACTGGTAATACCATTAAGTCGTATTTTTTGGTAAGGTTTGCTACTTCATCCACCGGAGATGAACTAGAAACAGAGATAACTTCTTTATTATATAAATCGTGAATATGGGCGTTTGGATCAGCCAAAATGAGATTTTTAAGGGTAATTATTCCTAGTAATCTCTCCAAATTATCTACCACATAAACCACCAAAATACTCTCAACATTTTCGGCCTGAACACGAATTTCCTCGATACATTTGGCCACTGTCCAATCTTGGTAAGCCTTTACTAATTCTAATGCCATCAAGCTACCAGCAGTTTCGTTTTCGTAGCTAATTAACTCTAATAAACTACTGGCATATTCTATGTCTTGAAGATTAGAAATAATCTCCTCTTTTTTATAATTTGGAAAGTGATTTAAAATATAAGCAGCATCATCGCTATTCATATTTTCTATAAACTCATTAGCAATTTCATAAGAGATATATGCCGATAAAAACTGCTCTCGCACATCTTGCTCCGTTTCTACCAAAACCTTTACCACGGCTTCTTTATCTAAAGCATTCATAACCACACGCGCTTCCTGAGTATTGAGCCTATCTATTACCGCCGCAATATCTTGAGGATACATTTGCGTTAACTGCGATTGCAGGTTCTCCAAATTATCATCTTGAACCCACAATTTAAATTGTTTTAGCAATGCGTTATCTACTTGTAGCTTTTCCATTATGCCTTAGATGCTAATAACTGTGTTAATTCTATAAAATCTGCAACAGATAATTCTTCGGCTCGTTTTGAACCAAACTCTCCTAACTGCTCGTCGTTTAATCCCAATGATGATATGGCATTGCGCATTTTTTTCCTGCGCTGATTGAATGCTGTTTTTACCAGCTTTCTAAATAAAGCCTCATCGCAAGGTAAGCATACTGCTTTTCTGGTTAATCTAATAACACCCGATTTAACTTTTGGTGGCGGATTAAATACGTATTCGTGCACGGTAAACAAATATTCTACCTCATAAAAATCCTGTGTTATTACAGAAATTATTCCGTACTCTTTTCCTCCTTTTGTGGCCCCAATGCGCTCTGCCACTTCTTTCTGAAACATGCCTACCATAAAGGGAACAGCTTCTCGGTTATCTAAAATATGAAAGATAATCTGAGAAGAAATATTATATGGAAAGTTGCCAATAATAGCTAGGTCTGAACCAAATTTTTGAACCAAAGGGATTTCTAAAAAACTCTCTTGCAATATGCGTTCGCTTAGTTGTGGGTATTCCGACATTAAATACGTAACCGATTCTGAATCTATCTCTGCCACCCAAGTTTCGAGCGCATTTTGAGCCAACAAATATTTTGTTAATACTCCCATTCCCGGTCCCACTTCTAATACTTTACCCTCAGGAAAAACACTCGATAGTGCCTCCACAATATTTTGGGCAATGTTTTGGTCGGTAAGAAAATGCTGACCCAAATGTTTTTTAGCTCTGACCTGCTGTGTCATAATATGCAAAGAGAAGGGATTTATGGGAGAAATTGAAGTATTTCTTTAATTGTTACAAATTTATTCAGAAAGCCTCTTTATTTTGCGTTATCAAATGAACAAATTATGAAAAAATCTATTCAAGTAAGCATTCTATTGCTATTCTTTCTATTTTTAGGTTCAGTAAAACTAAGTGCTCAAACCGTTTATGTAACAGAAAATGGCAAAAAATACCACGCCAAAAACTGTAGTTTGGCTAAAACAGGCAAAAAAGGTTTAAGCATGGCAGAAGCTAAAAAAGGTGGATTTGAACCTTGTAAAAATTGCAAGGCTGATGCCATCAAACCCGAAGAGAAGAAATCGGCTCAGCCAAAAGCAAAGAAAAAGTAATTCAAGAAAGCTGGGAATAACCAGCTTTTTTTGTTTTATTTAATTTGTAGAGAATAGCTTAATATTGCCAATTGATGAGGAAAAACCCTCTATTAAATTTACTATTTACATGGAAATTCAACTAACAGCACAAAACAAAGTACTTAGCGGAGAAAGTCAGCTCATTTTATTAAACGACGATAAAGAAATAAAGAACCACGGCTTTAGTAAAGATGAATTAGCTTATATTGCCAAAAAGCGTAAGAAAAAAGAATCCTATATTTTACTGAACCAACTCACGCACATAACCTTTGTACAGTTTACCTCTGAATGGAGCACCAAAACAGAGGCAGAAGTATTAGAAAATTATAGAACTTTGGGTAATAAAATATGTACCGCTTTAAATGCTCACAATTACGAAACGGTTTGTATTGGTAAAGCTTCAAAAGAAGAATATTCATTAGCTATTGCAGAAGGTTTGGCGTTAAGCAATTACCAATTTCTAAAATATAAGTCGGATCAAACCGGAAAAAACACCTTAACAAAAATAGCTATTATT
>JAKRSG010000366.1 GCA_022402405.1 Bacteroidia bacterium
TATTTTTGTCCGGTCCACTCAAATGTTTCACTTCCTTGTGCCTCTTTTCTGGTAGAGCTAAATATGAGTTTACCATCAACATAAAAGGGCGAATATTCGCTTTGGTCGGTATTAAGTGCAGATACATTTTCTACCTTAAACTTTCTTGGGTTGGCTTTTAATTGGGAAGCATAAGCACACGATTGTTGTGCTAATTTGCCTCTTTTGTCTTCAGGTACTTCAAAGGAATAATCATAAAAGGCACGACCAGCTTCGTCGTAGCGCTCAAAGTTTTTTAATAACTGACCATAACTATACAATATCGCTGGATCAGGATATTTGCTATTTACAACGTCTTCGAACCATTTTAGGGCTTTCTTAAAATTATTGCTGTTTCTATAGCTTTCGGCAATATTAAAAAGCACTTGTTGCTTAAGTTCTTCCTCTTTAATTTTGGGATAAACTTTCTGGTACAATTGAGCGGCAGTATTATATTTTTTTGCCCTAAAAGCATAATCTGCTTTGTCTAAATCTAATTGATAATGCTTAGCTTGTTTCTCTTGAGCTAGCAATGCACTACTCAAAAGCAAAAAGCAAATCCATATACTTATGTTAACTATTTTTTTCATTTAGGTAAATATAAATAAAGACAATTATTAGGTGCTTTGGGTTTGCCACAAAAAAACAAAGGCACAAAGTTTAACGAAATTACTCGCTACTTTGTGCCCTTGAGCTAATTATTTTCTACCACTATCTTGGTGGAGCAGTAACGGCTCTTCTAGGTGCTGGTTTAGCTCCTGGTTTTGCCGGAGTTTTTGGCGGCTCAGCCACTACAGGCTTTGGTTTTTCCCAATAAATATCTAGTACTTTAACAGTTGTTCTTCTATTTAATTGGTGTTGTGCTTCTGTACATTTTAAGCCTTGTGCTCTTTCATTAGGACCTTCGCACGCACACTCTTTAACTTCTAAATCGTTTTCTCCGTAACCTTTAGATTCTAATCTTAACGAATCAATTCCTCTGCTTACCAAATAGGCAACAGCAGAATCTGCACGTCTTTGAGATAGATTTATGTTGTATAATGAATCTGCTCTACAGTCTGTATGCGAACCTAATTCTATTTTTAAACTAGGATATTTGTTTAATACTAATACCAATGAGTCTAAGATTAATGCTGCATCTGGACGAATTTCAGCACGGTCTAAATCGTATAAAATACCACGTAAAGTAAATGTTTCTAAACCAAGAGAGTTTAATTCAAAGTCTTGAACCAAATCTGTTGATTGCTCTAATCCTTTAGTAGTTTGCTCCTCTAGCTTACTATCGTAGAACATACTTCTAGAGGCGAATAATTCGTAATCTGTTTTTTGCTTAAGTACAATTTTGTATGAACCTACTTGGTCTGTTTTTAAAACAATTTTACCAGTATCGCTGCTAGATGTAATCGTAACTAAAGCATTTGGCATTACAGCTTTTGTTTTAGCATTTCTAACCACACCACTCAAGGTAAATACCAATGGGTTCATGCTAAATCTGTAAATATCATCTTGACCTTTACCACCATCTCGGTTAGAACTAAAATATCCGCTTTCTTTGTCTTTTCCAAAGATAATAGCAAAATCGTCGCCATGAGAGTTGATAGGCGATTTCATATTAATTGGTTCACCCCAATCTGTACCGCTACCTTTGGTCATGAAGATATCTGTACCTCCTAAACCAACATGACCATTAGAAGCGAAGTATAAAGTTCCATCTTCATGAATGGTTGGGTACATTTCATCGTCTTCTGTGTTTATAACCGGACCTAAATTTACAGGATCTCCCCAAGTTTTAGAACGCTTGCTATAGCTTACAACATAAATATCTTTTCCTCCAAATCCACCTGGCATATCAGAGCTAAAGTACATTAATTGGTTGTCTTTAGTTAAAGATGGGTGACCACAATTAAACGAATCAGAGCTAAATTCTAAAGGCTCTGGAGCAGACCATTCGCTTCCAGTTAAGGTAGATTGATAAATTCTACAGCTCTTTCCTTTTCCATTGTTATCGTAATTACAACGAGTAACATACGCAGTAGAAAAGCGAGAATCGAAAGCTATAGAACCATCATTTAACTTACCATTAATTTTGTCTTTATCTACCAAAACAGGGGCTTGGTAGGTAATATTGTTAGGATTCTTTTTGTCTACTTTGTAAGTAGCAGTATATAAGTCTGTGTAACCGTTACCTGTCCAACCGTATACTGTGCTACCACTAACTCCTTTTTCTCTATCAGAAGTAAAATACAATTGATCTTTTTTGAACCATTGTGGCGCAAAGTCTTGCCAGCGAGTGTTTAAGCCCTTTACGTTTTCTACATTGTAACGAGTTTTATCATTTTTCCATTTTAAGGCATTTTCACAGCCTTTTATTTGTCTTTCAACGGCGGCTGCATTTTCTTGAGTTAACTTTTGATAGTTTTTAAATTCAACAATAGCCTCTTCAAATTTTTGATTGTTTTTTAAACTTTTGGCCAAACGTAATTGATTTTCGGAATTACTAGGATCCACCTTAATGGCTTTTCTGTACCAGCTTTCCGCGTTTTTCATGTCGTTCATTAACCAATAACATTCGGCAGCTTTGTTGGCCGATTCAATTTTTTCTTGTTTGTTCTTGGTGCTAGAATATACTTTACGGTAATTGGTCCCCGAGATGAAATATTCTTTTTTGAGGAATGCCTCTCTAGCTGCTGTAATGGAACCCTTTTTTGGTCCGCACGACTGCATCAATGTGAGTACAGCAAAACTTACAATCAATGGTAAAAGAAAGTATTTATTCTTCATGGAATATTGGTTTTCTGGTTAAACGTATTTAATGCAAGTTTATTAAAAATTACGATTTAACCGATACTTTAATTGAAAAAAAGTAAAAAATTAATAAAAAATTTTGATTTGAGAGATAAACAAGGCTATTTATCAGTGATTTACTATTGATCAAGACAAAAAAAATCCCTCTTACGCATTCGGTCTGAACCAAACTTTGTAAGAGGGAATTAAATGATGAATGAGTTAAATTATTTCACAAATAACATTTCTCTGTACTTTGGTAATTTCCAGAGTTCATCATCCACTAAGAATTCTAATGCATCGCTACTATCTCTGATTGGTTCAAACAGAGGTTTAATTTTATTTGAGAAAGCAGAAGCTGTTTTGTATGTGCTATCTAAGTGGTGTGCTTTATCTAATTCAGCCAAAAGTTTCTTCACATTATCATTGATATTTTTAATGTGTCCGCCAAGTTCTTTAATTAAATTTACTTGAACTTCTGTATCCGTTTTGCTTAAGCCTGCATCTTTCATGGCTTTCACATTTTCGGCTAAATTACGCTGGTATGCAATACCTGCAGGAATAACATGACTAGTTGCTAACTGCGCTAAAAGCTTAGCTTCGATATCTATTTTCTTTACATACAATTCCTGCATAATTTCGTAGCGAGCATTTAGTTCTACTTCGTTAAAAATTTCGTTCTTAACAAACAAATCTTTGCTCTGTTTGCTGATATATGCATTTAAGGCTTCAGGAGTACTTTTGATGTTGTTTAAGCCACGTTTAGCAGCTTCTTTTACCCATTCGTCGCCGTAACCATTACCTTCAAATAATATTTTTTTGCTGGCTTTGTAGTACGTTTTTAATACTTCTAAAATGGCATCTTCTTTCTTCTTGCCTTTTTTGATTAACGCATCGGTATCAGCTTTAAATTTGTTTAGTTGATCAGCCATAATAGTGTTCATTACTATCATAGCATTTGCACTATTGGCGCTAGAACCAACGGCTCTAAATTCAAATTTATTTCCAGTAAAAGCAAAAGGTGAAGTTCTGTTTCTATCGGTATTATCTAATAGAATTTCTGGAATTTTCTTAACGTTTATAGAAGCTGCTTTACTGGTGTTTTTGGTTGATTTATTGTTTAATAAACTTTCTAATACTTCGGTCATCTGACTACCAATAAAAATACTCATGATAGCAGGAGGAGCTTCATTGGCACCTAAACGATGTTCGTTACCAGCAGAGGCAATAGAAGCACGCATTAAATCTGCATGATCATGTACAGCTTTAATTACGTTTACAAAGAAGGTTAAGAACTGTAAGTTCTCGGCCGGACTGTGAGTAGGAGCTAATAAATTAGTACCATTATTGGTAATTAAACTCCAGTTATTATGCTTGCCGCTTCCATTGATTCCGGCAAATGGTTTCTCGTGTAGAAGTACTTTAAATTTATGACGGATAGCCACTTTTTCCATCACGTCCATTAGTAATTGATTATGGTCTATCGCTAAGTTTACTTCCTCAAAATTAGGAGCACACTCGTACTGAGAAGGGGCTACCTCATTATGACGAGTTTTAAGTGGAATGCCTAACTTGTAACATTCCGTTTCAAAATCAACCATAAAATCATACACACGAGGAGGTATAGAACCAAAATAATGGTCTTCTAATTGCTGACCTTTTTCAGGCGATAAACCAATAAGCGTTCTACCAGTAAGCATTAAATCTGGGCGAGCCACGCACATGGCTTCATCCACTAAAAAGTATTCTTGTTCAATTCCTAGAGAGGCCCAAGCTTTGGTAACATTCTTATCGAAGTAAGAATTTACTACATTTACAACTGCTTTTTCAACCGCATGTAATGCTTTTAAAAGAGGAGCTTTATAATCTAATGCCTCACCTGTATAAGAAACGAAAATGGTTGGAATACACAAGGTTTTTCCATTAGAACCCTCCATTATAAAAGCAGGCGAAGATGGGTCCCAAGCCGTGTAACCACGCGCTTCAAAGGTATTTCTAATACCACCATTTGGGAAGCTAGAAGCATCTGGTTCTTGCTGAACCAAGGCTCCGCCAGCAAATTTTTCTATGGCCCTACCATCTTCAGTTGGTTCAAAAAATGAATCATGCTTTTCTGCGGTGGCTCCTGTTAAAGGTTGAAACCAGTGTGTATAATGACTAACACCTTTAGATATAGCCCAATTTTTCATTCCAGCCGCTACTTGGTCGGCCATAGAACGATCAATCTTATCGCCATTTTTAATCGCTGCCGAAACTGCTTTATAAGCTTCTTTCGACAAAAATTCCATCATAGCAGAATCTGTAAAGACATTGGAGTTGAAGTATTCAGATACCCGAACGGCGGGTCTTGCAACTGAAACTGTTTTACGGCTTTGAACCGTTTCAAGAGC
>JAKRSG010000367.1 GCA_022402405.1 Bacteroidia bacterium
AGCCAAAGCCTACGCACACCACGGTTACTAGGCCATTAGAAAATAAAACTAGTAGGCAAAAAGTTGAGATTAGCACCGAATTTGGCAAGATGGTTCTGGAGCTATACAACGAAACTCCTTTGCACAGAGACAATTTTATTAAACTAGTAAAAGAAGGGTTTTACGATAGCCTTTTGTTTCATAGAGTTATCAATTCGTTTATGATACAAGGAGGCGACCCAACTTCTAAGAATGCTTCGGCAGATGCTATGTTGGGTGCGGGCGATAATGGCTACAAAATATTACCTGAATTTAGAACCGACATTTACCACAAACGCGGTGCCTTAGCGGCCGCGCGTGATAATAATCCGGAGCAAAAAAGCAGCGGTTGTCAGTTTTACATTGTGCAAGGCAGGAAGTATACTCAACCAGAGTTAGAGCAAATTTTTAACAACAGAAACTTACAGCGCAAGCAAGAATTATTGTATAAAGTGTATCAAAGCGATTCGGTTCAGGCCGCCATGAGCTCTTTACAAAATACAGGCAATAAAGAGGTAATGCGCGCCTACATGGATAAAATACATGCCAACATAGATTTAGAATACAAACGTAGATATCCTAATGCAGATAAATTGGACATAGACCAAATTACTACTTACATGGATTTTGGCGGCGCGCCACACTTAGATGGTTCGTATACTGTGTTTGGTGAACTTATAAGTGGTTGGGAGGTATTAGATGCTATAGCCAGCACTCCTACTAAACCCGGCGACCGTCCGGTTTCGGATGTTAGAATGAAAATAAGATTGATAGATTAAGATATACTAACTAAGAATATAAGTTGCAAAAGCACGTATTTACCATAGCAAAAGTTTGCGAAAATGCCGGCATTAAACATGCGGTTATTTGTCCGGGAAGCCGCTCTGCCCCGCTTGTTTACGCCTTTACCCAGCATACAAAAATAAATTGCATCTCTGCTGTTGATGAGAGAAGTGCTGCATTTATAGCATTAGGTATGGCGCAACAAACTTTATTACCTGTTGTGCTAATTGCAACCTCTGGCACTGCTTGTTTAAACTTTTTCCCGGCCGTGGCCGAGGCCTTTTATCAGAAAATCCCATTGTTAGTATTAACTGCAGATAGGCCTCCAGAATTATTAAACCAGCAAGATGGGCAAATGATTATGCAAAAAGGCGTGTATGGTAAACACGTTTTGGCTAGTCATGAATTGCTTTGCTATGATGAAAACAACATAGATTATAAGCTCACCGAAAGAATAGTAAAACATGCTATTGAAGAGAGTGTAAACCCTATAAAAAATGGTCCGGTACACATAAACGTGCCCCTCAGGGAACCTCTATATAACCTTCCTATAGATATCTCTGATGTAGAAAAGGCTATAACACATACTCATGAATTTATTAAACCAAGCATGAGAAAACTTCCTTTCTTAAAAGAATTGAGTGATGCATGGATTAGCTCCAAAAAGCGTTTAATTTTGGTAGGACAATCTTTCCCAAACAAGGCAATAAAAACTTACTTAGAAAAAATAAGTAATGCGGACGATGTTGTTATTTTAACAGATATTACTTCGAATTATTTAACAGTTGCCAACATTCAACATTTTGATGCTGTTATACAATTTTCGCAAGAAGAAATATTAGAGCAATTAGCCCCAGATTTTATCTTGTCTTTAGGCGGACCATTTGTTTCTAAAGCACTTAAAAATTGGCTCAAAAAACAAAAGGGCATTCATCATTTCCGCCTTCAAGGCGAACCCGATTTAGTGAACACTTACCAGAATGTTAGTCAGCCCATAATTGCCGAAGTTACCCCCTACCTAGAGAGTTTTCAAAGCTTACATATTTTTAAACGCGATGCTCAGAAAAACTACCTTCAACTTTGGAAGCAATCTGAAAACAAGTACCTAGTTTCACTAGAAAATTTCATTCAAGATATACATTGGTCTGAACCAAAAGCGATGTATAAAATATTACATTGCCTACCCGCAGAAACTGTTTTACATTTGGGCAATAGCTCTTCGGTTAGATGGGCTAGTTGGCTTGGAATTTCAAATACAGAAATGCCCTGTTATAGCAATCGTGGCACTAGTGGCATAGATGGAAGCGTTTCCACAGCTGTGGGCGCAGCACTTGCCAATCCGCAAAAAATACATACATTAATCGTTGGCGATTTATCTCTCTTCTACGATCAAAATGCTTTTTGGATCAAACAATTGCCAACTAATTTAAAAATAATTGTACTTAACAACGGCGGCGGCAACATATTTAATTGGATAGACGGACCATCCAAATATCCAGATCAACTAGAATATTTTACTACACCAAACCAACTAAGCATAGCCAATGTTTGCAAGCAATACGGGCTGAACCAACTCGTTTGCGACCAAGAAGAGAAACTTGAGCAAACAATGAATAGCTTGTATGAAAACTTTGAACAGCCATGTTTGTTGGAATTAGTGTTTGATATGACAAGTAATTTAAGCGCCATCAAAGCCTTTAAAAACCTTGCATATTAATCAATAATTGAGCTAGTAACTTTGCTTAATTTCTGTTAAAAATTACCTTTGCACCCATTAAAAAAACGATATGCAATCTAAATACAACTGGACAACCATCAAGGAATACAAAGAAATTTTGTTTCAATTTTATGAGGGTATTGCCAAAATCAGCATCAACCGTCCGCATGTACACAATGCTTTTACTCCTTTAACGGTAAAAGAAATGAGCGAGGCTATGGAGTTAGCGCGTCAGGATGAAAATGTATTTTGCGTTATACTTACAGGCGAAGGCGGAAATGCCTTTTGCAGTGGTGGCGACCAAAGCGTGCGCGGTCATGGTGGTTATGTTGGTGATGATGGAGTGCCTCGTTTAAATGTACTAGATTTACAAATGCAAATTCGCCGAATTCCTAAGCCAGTAATTGCTATGGTGGCTGGTTGGGCCATTGGTGGCGGACATGTTTTGCATGTAATTTGTGATTTAACGATAGCTGCAGAAAACGCCAGATTTGGTCAGACCGGACCAAAAGTAGGTAGCTTTGATGGTGGATTTGGGGCTAGTTATTTAGCTAGATTGGTGGGTCAAAAAAAGGCAAGAGAAATTTGGTTTTTATGCGACCAATACAATGCACAAGAGGCATTAGATATGGGCTTAGTAAATAAAGTAGTACCTTTAGAAATGTTAGAAGATGCTACCATAGAATGGTGCAGAAAAATAATGGAGAAAAGTCCGATAGCCCTGCGCATGTTAAAGAGTGCCTTTAACGCAGAATTAGACGGACAAGCCGGTATCCAAGAATTGGCGGGTAACGCAACATTATTATATTACCTGAGCGATGAAGCCAAAGAAGGTAAAAACTCCTTCTTAGAAAAACGCAAACCAGACTTTAAAGACTTTCCAAAGTTTCCATAAATAAAAAGGGGCATTCGTTGAATGCCCCTTTTTATTTATGGAAACCCAAGCCCCTAGCCCAACATCAACTTAAGCTTTAATACTGCGGCAACTGTCATGGCATCTTCTATTTCGCCATTCATTACCATATTAAACAAGGTTTCGAAAGGTATTTTTTTGAGTGCTAACTCTTCAGTTTCTTCAGGCTCTGCTTCTGTAAAGCTAAGGTTTCTGGCAACATATAAAATGGCATGTTCATCGGTAGCTGAATTACTTAGGTCCATTTCTAAAATCTTCTGCCAATCTTGAGCAATTATACCACATTCCTCGAGCAACTCTCTCTGAGCAGAGACAAGAGGATCCACACCCAATTTGCCCCCACCTTCAGGAATTTCCCATGAGTATTTCTTTAACGGATAACGGTACTGACCCACAATCCAAGTATTATTATGCTCATCAAGAGGAATGATACCTATAGCTAGGTTTTTAAAATGTACAACTCCATAAATCCCATCAGTACCTGTTGGGGTAATCACTTCATGATGTTGCACCTCAATCCAATTGTTTTGATAAACAATCTCGTTGGTTTTAGTTGTCCAAGGATTTATTTCACTCATTATTAATTACGAATTACGGATTACGAATTACGGAATTTAATTCGTAATCCCTAATTCGTAATTCCTAATTGATTACTCTTCGCCCAATCAAGTAATGCTGTTTTTTGTTCTGGAGTTAAGATGGCGCCCTTGTGTACCCAAGTATAAGAAGGCAATGGCATTTTATCTTCTTCAAGTTCTTCTGCTATTTCTCTAAATTTCTTTGCCTTACGCTTTTCGGTGTACGTTTTAAATTCGGAGAAATTAAGTTCACTTTTTCCTTCGTCTACATGATGTTTTAACCAAAAGCCAAGCGGTTGTATGCTGGCATACCAAGGGTAATTAGTGGCATTGCTATGACAATCAAAGCAGCTATTAGTAAGTATTTGCTGCACATTATCTGGCACCGTTACTGTGTGTGCAATATCGTTTTCGCCCGTGGCTGAACCAAGGTTTCGCGCAGGTTGAACAAACTGCAAAATAATTAGAATAGCTGCCAAGCTAATGGCAATTTTCTTTGGCCAAGATGAGTTCATGTTATTTACGTTTTAATACTGCTTGAACTGCAGCAACAATATTGCTACTTTCTAAACCGTACTTCTTCATTAAATCGTCTGGAGTACCGCTTTCGCCAAAGCTATCATTTACGGCTACCATTTCTAGCGGAGTAGGATTTTTTCTGGCTAACAATTGGGCAATGCTATCACCCAAACCACCATTCATTTGATGCTCTTCGGCCGTTACTACACAACGTGTTTTAGCCACCGATTTTAACACCGCCTCTTCATCCAAAGGCTTTATGGTATGTATATTTATAATTTCTGCATCAATGCCCATTTCTGCTAATGCATGTCCGGCTTCTATAGCTTTCCAAACCAAATGACCAGTAGCAAAAATAGATACATCCTTACCTTCATTTAACATCAAAGCTTTGCCAATTTCAAACGGAGCATCAGCTTCAGTAAAGTTCGGCACTGCTGGTCGGCCAAAACGCAAATAAACCGGACCATCATAATTGGCAATAGCTATAGTGGCTGCTTTGGTTTGGTTATAATCACACGGATTAATAACCACCATACCAGGCAACATTTTCATTAAACCAATATCTTCCAAAATCTGGTGCGTGGCGCCATCTTCACCAAGCGTAATACCCGCGTGCGAAGCACAGATTTTTACATTTTTACCACT
>JAKRSG010000368.1 GCA_022402405.1 Bacteroidia bacterium
AGCGGTGATAGAAACCCATTCATTTTTCTTATTCAACACTTGCAAACCATCTGCACTAGCACCCATTAATAAGGTAATCAAATTTATATCTTCATGCTCGGCAGCCCTTACAGCAGACTTAGGTTCAGCCGTAATAGGTGGGTAATGAATAGGTCTTAAAATGCTATTTCCATTGTAAATTTTATCATCAAAATAAAACTCATCTAATTGTAAGAAAAGAGCAATGGCTCTTAACATGTGTTTGCCCGTTTCTTCTAATTGCTTATAGGCTAATAAACCATATGTATTAAAATCTGGAAGCTCAGAAACACTCACATTATCTGGGTATTCTTCCGCAATTTCTTCACCTGGTTTTACGGTTTGTCCGAAATGCCAAAATTCTTTTAAATCGCCTTCATTTCTACCTTTGGCATGTTCTTTCCCAAAGCTGGTATATCCACGCTGACCAGACAATCCGGCAATTTCATATTTCTTTTTTACATCCTCTGGCAAGGCAAAAAATGCCATGCATTGTTGGTATAAAGTATCGCTCACTTCGTCTTCTAATAAATGCCCTTTAAGCGCTACAAATCCAATTTCTTGGTAGGCCTGACCCAAAGCTTGCACGAAGTTATTTTTTCTCTCTGGATCTCCACTTAGAAAATCTCTTAAGTCTATTGAAGGTATCATAATTAGGTTTTTATTCTGTTGAGTTAGTCGATTGCTTTTTAAATAATTCGGGGAAGCTATTAAATTCTTTTCGGTAGTACAAACCTGTTCCAGATGTTGTTACGTTTCTGTTGTACAGAGCGTCGAATCCACTTTTGTTAAAGAATTTTATTTTCGTATTTCCATTTCTTTTAAGACTATAATTGGCGGCAAGGTTTGTTTGCGTTTGATCCATTGCATAACTAGTTTGAACCTCTAAACGATTATCTAAAAACTTCTTGGAAGCCGATAAAAGCACTGTTCTACTTCGAGTTGGATCGGATGCATTTAACAAGTTTACACTTAAATCAATATTTGGCACTGCCTTACCTAACAAGCTCGCTGCCTGCTTACTTAATAAATCTGATACCGTTTGAGAACCAACAGTATTACTCAAATTATTATTAGCATTTGTTATCGGAACAAAGCTTCCAGATATCAATAAAAACAACATTTGCTGATTCATCATCTCCGGCTCGCGCCTAAAATTAGACACTACTGCATTCAACTCAGAAGCCGTAGCTCCTGTTAAATTGTTTTGTAAATCTGGGAAATTTAAGTCGAACACAAACTCTGGTTTCTCTACGATTCCTTTGATATTAATAATACATTCTACCGGTAATCGTACATTTGGGTCAGGCGATTTGCTCATATTCACAATCTCACTAACACTTGTTTTTAAGCGATAAATCCCTTGAATATCTAATCTTCCCGTAAGTGGATCGCCGCTCCATTTTATCTTACTGCCAGGCTTTAAATCAAACTTTTTAGCCACAACATTTAAAGCACTAAAGCGGTATTCTCCCTCACTTAATTCATAGATTCCCTCCATGGTAAAATTACCATTAGGCAGGTAATCTAGTTTCAATTTGCCTGAACCAATTGCCTTAATTCTATCATCTGATTTGGCATCAAACACCAACTGAATTTCTGCATTAGGATTAACATCTAATTTCATGAAAACACCAACGCCAAAAGCTGCTCCACGTCCTTTAGTTGAGTAAACTGCCAATGTATCTCTTGAAACAAAATTAATGTACTCTTCCCCTGTTTCATTACTCACTCCAAAAGGATTAATCATAATTTTGGTACCCTTTTCACTCTTAGCATCAATGTACATAGATAAGTCGGAACTGCTACCTTTCATACTAAATTTACCACTCGCAAATGCACTTCCATAAAAGAGTTCATTGTCTTTTTGGTTGGTTTGTAACACCTGGAAATTCTTAAAATTATCTATGTTAATATTGTATTTTAACTCTGAAAAATTGTTATGTAAAACATTTCCTTTAACCTCAGCAGTTTTTCCAAATGCATCGTTCATTACAAATGGAACAATCATAATAGAATTGTCGTTTAGGTTAATGCGAGCCTCCGGAATCTTGTAATTTGTTTGAAGGTATTCAACTTTCATAGCCACATTGTCTAGCACTAACTGACCATCTAAACTAAGTTTGTTTATTGGTCCGGATACCTTGGCATTTAAACGCGCATTACCTTCATATAATTTTACATAGTCTTTCACAAAAGCCTGAAATGCGTTAATCTTCGAATCGGTGAAGTCTATATCAAAATTGAGGTATCTTTTAGAAATATCATACTCCCCTACTCCGTGTAAATTTTTTAACTTACCATGGTGGGAAGTGAAGTCAATCATCAAGTCTTCTTCCATTTCTCGATAACCAATATTCAATACAAAATCACCTAATGTATCTTTGTCGAGAGCCAAATTGGAAGCATTAACATTTCCTATTAACACATCTCGAGAGCCCATATTTTTGTATACCATATATGCGTTGGCTAAGCCACCAAAAGTTACTCCTAACTCTTTATCAAATTGGTTTATCGTATTTAGATTTAATTTAGAGATTTTTGCACTAATGTTCTTTCCATTATCTCTAAAATCATAATAACCATCCGTAAGTATAACTTGATCTTGATTGGATAAAGTTAATTCCTCTAACTCTACTTTTTGAGTATTTAAAAATACACTTTTACCTGGCGCAATATTCCATTTTGCATTACCCGCTTTCACCCACGAGTCCTTAAAATCTACCCAAACCCCTTTTGGTTCAAACAGAAGATCTTGAGCAAACATTCCAGTAATTAGACTTAAACTGTCTTCCACTTGGTATTTCATTTCAAGTACATTATCATGAGCATCTGCTTTAAGAGCAAAATCACCAATAAGTAATGTATCTACTTTTCCAAAGCTATTAAAGCCTAACAATAAAGATGAATGAGCAGAATCTACTTGTTCTACTTTAAAGGTTGTTTGATTTAATTGCCATTCATGTATGCTTAAATTCCCTAAATAACCAGTCATTTCAAAGGCGGCATCTTTGCTGCTAACCTTTCCTTCGATATTTAAATTGCTGAGATTAATTCCAGGAAATAACAAGGGAGAAATGCTATTGGTATTTACCAAATTTATATCGTATTCAAACTGCTGATAATCGTTTACAGGCCTTTTTATTCCAAAGTAATTCTTTCCAAAATGTAATGCCCAATATCCCAACTGATCTACTAAATGCGTAAAATTAAATGAACCCCAAATTTTGGCTTTCAAAAAATCACTGCTAAGCCTCATGGTTTCTAGTCCGGCTTCATTATCTGTCTCTAATTTTATTTGATTTACCCTGTATGTATAACCCAATTTTTCGTATTGAAAATCATCCATTACAAAGGTTCCTTTTTGATCGTTTAAATCTTTGTAATAGTAATCCATATTAAAGTAGGTGCTAAGATTGATATCACCAGGAGTAAAGCCCAATTTTCTTAGATTCGCGTGTTTTAAAGTACCGCTAAACACAAGGTGTTTAAAGGCGTTAGCTAAATTAATATGAACATCAGTTTCGAGAGAAATATTTGTATCTTGAATCGAAAAATTTGCTAATAAATCTTTCTTGTTTAATTGAGCATCGATATCTATTCCGTTGTAAGTATACCCATGAAACGTAATGGCATTTACTTTACTAGCAAACTGCGTTTGTATTTGCTCCAAATCAAAGCCTTTGCCTTGAACATTGGTTTCAAAATCTAAAATACCTAGCTCATTATTTTTTAAATAAGCTCCTAATTGGAAGTTCTGCAATTTAAAATTACCTGCATATTCGCTTAAGTTGGTTTGCTCATTTAACTTCATATTTAAATCGGTTTGGGCTGAACCAAATGCCGTTTCAATGCTTCCATAACTCACAAAATCTTGATAGAATCCTGTGAAGTTTCCTTTATAAACAAGCTTTCCCAAATCGTGCAATTCTGCTGGCAATGGCATGGCAATAACTTGCTCTAATTCGGGTGCAATAGTACTCGCATAATTTACTTTAAAGTCCATGAAGGTCTCTTCTATCTCTGGCAATCCGCGGAAGGTTATATCGCCCGAAAATTTGGTATGTTCCCCCATTTGAGCCAGCACATTCTTGATTTTAAGATTGCTTAGCGGACCTTTAGCATCTCCACTTATTCTTGCTTTATATGCATACTGATTTAATGATGGAGCAAAATAGGCTATATCTTTTATGTCAACATCAGATTGGTTCAGACCGATGGAGAATGAAACCTTATTCATGAAATCACTATAATCACGGTAACTTTTCGAGTTTAGACTAAAGTAGTTTTTTATATGACTATTGGGTGTAACAAGGTCTAAATTGCTTAATTCTATCTTACTTGGGGCGATAATAGCATAGGCATTTAATCGGTTAATTTGAAAGCCAGAACGTTCTATACAACTTAGTCCTTTTATGTCAAATGCTAGTGAGTCGTCTATAATTTGAAATCGTTTCGACCTAAAGTTTGTATGATGGATATCTATTCGATTATAATCAAATCCTTCTTCTGTAAATCGACCAGTAGAATCTACTAACATAAACCTAGAATCCATACATTCTAGGTTTCTAAACTCAAGGAAAAAGGGCGTTTTACTGGTGCTAACTGTGGTATCATTGGGGTCTAAAAATAAATCTACTACACTTAAACTATAGGTGCCATTTTTATAGGTTGTTAACTTACACAATCCTTCATCTAGCACTAAATCATTTAGAATAAAATGGGTAGAATCTACATCAATCCCTAGTAAATTAAACTGAACTCTACCCGCATAAAATGTGGTATCGCCGTATTGATCACCAAAATTAACTCTTCTAAGACTCAAGAATGTCCAGCCATCGTATCTAATTTCTCCAATACTGATTTGGGTTTTAAATTTTTCGTTTACCCATGTAGTAACCTTATTTACAGCATAATTCTGAAATGTATAGGTATTAATCAAGAGGTAAAACAGCATAAGCAGACCCAACAAGCCTGCAAATAAAACATATGATATTTTGATAAACCTCTTTAGCAACGTAGTTTTGCGGTAAAGTTAATCATTTTTATAGATGGAGGCAAATTTGCAAAAAGATATTCTTATTCTAGCAATCGAATCTTCGTGCGATGATACTGCTGCCGCTGTTATTAAGAATGGAAAAATACTATCAAA
>JAKRSG010000369.1 GCA_022402405.1 Bacteroidia bacterium
ATAGCCGCTGTACCACCTAAAGTATTACTTCTTCTTTCCCATGGTCCAGTAGCAGAAGTTGCTTGTGCTACGTATATATCACCTTGTGAACCTGAGAAATTATCAGTATTAGAATGGTTAAAGTTTTGAGCTCTAATTCCAATTGTTGCGGTGGCAGGAAGATCAACCGTGTTGTTTCTTTGGATGCGGTAAGTTGTTTTACCCATAGTGCTAGTTAAACCAGTACCCACATTTGTAGTAGGGTTTCCAGAGTTGTCTAATGAGATAGTAAGGTCTTGTCCAGACCAGTTAGCACCTGGAGTTATGGTAACGGTTTTTCTAACATTATTAGTTAATGAACCATTCATAAATTCTTCCCCTACACCTAATGGTACGTTGATAGTAGTTGAGTTATTGCTTGGTCTTACAAATCTTACAGGACCAACTACATATGAACCTTGAGTAAAGTTAGGAGCTACGTTTGTTGGAATTGCACCAGTTGCACCTGTTCCCGACCAACCAATGACTAACGGGTTGCTAGGAGAAGTAATCATAATACCTCTGGTAAAGGTAGTAACACCACCCACAGCAGTATCTGTTCTACCAATTTGTAAAGGAGCAGTTAATACAATTTTATGCTGAGTATTAACGGTTAAAGAACCTCTTACAAAATGAGCACCTGGAATAGTATCTACTTCAAATCCTGGCGTAAAGCTTTCTTGGCTCAATACAGCTTGCTGCATGTTTCCATTCACTAAACCACCATAATACATGTTTCTTAATGTGGTTGTACCTAAGAATGGGAATATTGGTCTTGAAGTAAAGCTTGATCTAGGACCAGATCTGTAAACAGTAATGGTATTGCCACTTAAACCTAAAGATAAATTACCATTAGGATTAACTTGACCATCAATTAAATAATATCCGTTTCTAATAACTGCTGGAGAGTTAAAGGTAAAGCCAGCAATATTCATCATATACATTTGTGAAACGTAGTTATTAGTGATAGTACCAGTATTTGTAAAGAACGAATGAGTAGCACCATTAAAGAATAAATTGGCTGCTGTAGACGTTCCAAGGTTTACTGTACCAGCATTATTTAATGAACCACCAATATAGTTTGAACGAGAAATTGAGAATGATGTAGTTAAACTATTATTGTTAGTAAATAAACCACCCGTTAAAACAGTTAAACTATCAAATGTTTGTAAAGCCGAAACGGTAGTGGTAGAGAAATATCTTAAAGTACCTGCAACAGTTAATGTTTGAGTACGTGTAATATTTTGATTCATCGCTACTTCATGACCTGTGGCAATTACAACATGGTTGTCTGCATTAGGAATAACTCCTCCTACCCATGTAGCAGTATCGTTCCAATTACCTGTTTGAGCAGAAGTAATAGTAGTAGGGATAAATTCGTCTATCACTAAACTATCAATAAATACATTACCACTAAAGCTGTATGCAGCATTTTTTTGCAAGGCAAATCTGGCACCTGCAATTTTATAATCGGCAGGGATTTTAACAGAAATTACTTGCCAAGGACTGGCTGAAGAAACAGTTCCAGAACCTGTGGCAGTTGTAATAGTTGAGTTAAAACCAGGTTGTACACGCATAATTGGATCCCATGTAGTACCATTATCTTTACTACCCATAATTAATAATGGGTAAGCATAGTTGGCACTATTAGCATAGAACATATGGAATCTTATGAACGGACTTGTACTAGTACTCAAATCTAGAGTAGGAGTTTCAAGTCTTCTATGCATCATATTAGTTCCAGTTCCAAAATAATACTCTTCTAACCATAAAGCTTTATCACCAGAAACTGCAGCATTTGGAGCTGTAGAGAAGTTGGTTTTATTCCATGATGCTGGCCCTAGGTTTGTGATTTGCTCCCAATCTTTTGGTCCGGCAATGGTAACCGCAGATGGATTTCCATTTCCCCACATATCGAAACGAGTTTGTGTCCAGCCTTGAGGTGCAGCTGGAGTTCCAGCCCAAACGCCATCAAAGTTTTCTACAAAAGGAAGTGGAGTAGAAGCAGAGAAGCTTCTCACCACACCATAACCTGTATCTGTTCCATTGATAGCGTATGCACGACAGAAATAAACAGTAGATGCAGTTAAACCTGATGCCGAAACATTAAATGCACCCAAGTTTACAGTTGGAGCAGTGGCAATATTGGTAACACCTACACCACCTAATGTTAGGTTGTTTGTAGTTCCTAATAATACACCGCTAGCTGTAACAGCTGGAAATGATGAAGTAATAGAACCATTTAAAACAGCAGAAGTTTGTGTAACTCCACTAGCATTTAATGTAAGCACTACTGGAGCTCCAATAGAAATTTCATTAGCACCTAAATCTGGATTTGCTCCTCTTGGATTTCCGTTAATATCGGTTGTAACCACAGGGATACTAACACCAGAATTATCTAATGCTTTTACTTGTGGTCTGAAATCTCTATTAGCAGTATTTACAAATGAAGGATTAATACTTACTGTATTAGCATCATTGCTAGCAGGAGTAGTAATAGCTAAATCAATAGCAGCGATAGTAGCAGCATCAGTTGCGTTTAATAAACCCATAAAACCATTACTTGTATTAGCCAAGAAATAGTTGTTGTTATTTATTATTGATGCGGCATTACCCATTAAGGTGGCAGAAGTAGTTCTTAAGATATAGTGTTTAGCTGTACCTGTTTGAGCTCCTGTATTGTTTATAAAATGATTGTTTCTCACATTGTATGCAGCAGCACTGCCACCCCATTCAAGACAACCATTCGATGCAGTTAATGAACCCGAACCATCAATTACAACTGTATTGTTATAAACATTGATTTCTGAGGTTGCATTACCTGTTCCAATTAACATACCTACAAGTAAGCGAGTAGTAGTTGCTGTACCAGTATAGGCAGCAGATAAATCGCTAATCTCATTGTTGTAGATGTTAGTAATATTTGTAGGACCAGCAGTTGTTAGCTGAGTAACATCAATACCTCTACTAGCACTTGTACCTGTTGTAGAGTTATTACGAATACCATAAATTCTGTTGTTATAGATATTGGTTGTACCAACAGATCCTGTTGTGTAAATACCTCTTTTAATACCTGATGAAACAATGTTTCTAACAGTGTTATTGTAAACTTCAAAATTTGATTGGTTACTTCCAAATATACCATATGATGAAGCAGTGGTTAAACCACCGATACTTCCATTTGGTGTTCCAGTATAATCTGAACCAATTGTACAATTGTATACCTTATTAGAAACGCCCGGGAAAGAAGATGATCCTGAAATTAAATAAATTCCTCCTAAACCGCAATTTTCGATGGTAAGATTATGGAATTCATTAAAAGTATTTCTACCATCAACTGAGGCAGCTGTAAATCCACCTGCAGCAGTACTAGAGGTACTAACAACACCAATCGCTGTTGTTAAGGTATTAGATAAAGTGATTTTTGCATTACTAATAACAATAAAGTCTGAACCGGTAGTAGAATTACTATTTCTTATTCTGTAACCAAACTCTAATAATGCATTTGATGAAGTTACATCTATTTCGTTGAATGTGATATAATCAGATCCTCCAATACTAATGGCCGCCTCATTTGCTGTAGCAGTACCAGTAGCATTTACAATTGGGTTCGCACCAGATCCAAATTTTCTGAAAATAATACGGTTGTTAGCATTTCCTGATTTAATAAGTTCAGAAGGATTCTCATTAAAAGTTTGTCCTGCTGTTACATGGAAAATCAACGGATTAGTTAAGGCTCCAGGAATCGCATTTGTATTTAGAATAGCATCATTAAAACTATTAAAGTTTGTACCACCTGTTGGTAATAAATTGTTAATAGTAAATGTACCACCCGCAGCTGTTATGATTGGTAATTCAGAAATAACTGAAATATTATCAATAATAGCAGGTGGTTGAGAACCTCCAGAACCATCTACCTTGAAGGCAAAAATTAGTCGGAAAGTACCTCCAGCTAAAGTGCCTGGTAGTATGTAGGTTGCAGTTTGTACGCCTGTTGCTGGTAAACCACTGCCAATAAATGTAGCACTAGCTAAAGCTGCTGGAGCTGTTGCTGCACCACTTCCAGGATAGGTAGTGGTACCAACTGGTGTTAAGTTGGTATCGGAAACAAAAACCTGCCACATGTCCCAGTTACTCTCACCTGTTAACATCCAGTTGAATGTTAAGGTAATTTTCGACTGACCAGCTGGCACTGTAATGTCGCGATAGAAATAATTAACAGCATTTTTTGTGTTGTCATAATACGCAGCTGTTGAACCGGTATCTCTGATAAAAGCTGTTCTGTTACTCATAGGTGTAGAAGAATAGCCATCAGCTGTTCCTAATACCCATGGATTGTTTGTAGAGTTGGACAGCGTCCAACCGTTGGCCCCAAAGGTTGCTCCGTTTTCGAAGCCTCCATCTCCTGTGGGACTAACCAGCACCGTTTGAGCTTGTACTTGTGAAAGTAGCAAGCCAAACGAAAAAATTAACAATGCAATACCTGCAACTGTTAATCTTCTTAACGTTTGTAGTCGTTTTTTCATTTGATATGTGTTTATAAAATTAAGAAATTTTGTTCTTGTGTCGGGGTAGTATGGTTACTTAAGATAACCGGTTTCAGTGGCAATAGCACTGACATGCTAATTATTCCAAACAGTAGTGTTCCAAGGAGATTTAACGCCTCTTAAAACGCTTGGTAATTTGTTGTACGTAGAAATAATAACCGACATATTTTATAAAAAATCGAACCACAAGTAAGCAAATTACTTTGTTAATGTCAAGTTTTTAATAAGAATTTTTTAAGTGCCACTTAATTTTTCCTTAAAATACCGTATTTTAAGGGCGGGCGGAGGTTTTGCTATTTAAGTAATTTTACTACTGCTTTAGGCTTGTAGTAATATATTGACATTGAGAGTGTTTTTGTAAAACTTATTTTTTCAAAGCCTCTTCAATCAAATTTACAATCTCAGAACTACTAGGTCTTGGAGCTGGTGATGAAATGAAATTGCCGTTTTTATCAATCAAAAAATAGCTAGGAATACTAAAAATTTTATAAATCTGAATTACTTCTGGATTCTTCAAAGTATTAGCAATTAAATGCACACCGCTAATATTATTTCTTTTGGCACTTTCTTTCCATTTGT
>JAKRSG010000370.1 GCA_022402405.1 Bacteroidia bacterium
CGCTACATCATTTGCATTGCTAAACAGTCCAGCATGGCCGCTAACACCACCTAGCAAAGAAGCTGCTTGATCGTGAACGTATCCGTGAACCTGCTGTTTTCTGTAAATTAAGTCGTTTTCTGTTGGGGCAATTTTGGCTATACTTACACCATTTTGAAGCGGTTTAAAACCCATACTTCCGAGGTTTAACGGTTTATAAAAATGAATATTCATAAACTGATCAAAAGGTAGATTGCTGATATTTTCTACTATTTTTCTGAGAAGAATAAATCCTAAATCGCTATATAAATATTCGCCATTTGTTTTTAAATCGGCAAGTGCAATTTGATTAAATATTTCTTGTTCTATTTCTTTATCTGCCCATAAATTACTAGCAACTTCAAGAGTATGTCTGTCGGTTTTTACAGGACTATAATAAGTAGTATCCGGTAAATGTTTGCTTAATGTTTTTTTGTAGAATGGAATAAATGCAGGAAATCCAGCTTGGTGTAATAGTACATCTTTGATGGTTATTTTTTCTTTGGCCGTTCCTCTTAAAAATGGGAGGTACATACCAAGCTTATCTTGTAAGTTAATTTCTTTGTTTTCATAAAGCTTCATAATGGCCAATGTAGTGGCAAGTATTTTTGTTAAGGAAGCAATATCGTAAAGATGGTGATTTTGAACTTTGGTTGCGGCTGAATCAAACGTAAACTTACCAAAAGATTTATGATATAAAACTTTTCCGTTTTGGGCAACTAAGACTTGTGCTCCAGGAAATGCTTTTTGTTTGATAGCCTCGTTTACCATGGTATCTATCATGCTAAAAGGTAAGTGGTCTAAGCCAACTTCCTCCGTCATTACATATTCAAAAACCCCTGTTTCTTTTGTGTTAATTCCAGATGCTAATGGGAAATTTGGCCCTACAGATACCGGCATTTTACCATTAGTTTCGAAAGCACCCATTAAGGCTTGAGCAGCTAATTGATTGTATAGTGGTAAGTCTTCATAAGCTAAAATTACATTTCTAGCTTGCGAAAAATGTTGCAGGATATACGGATTACCATGATTTACTAAAATGCATTTTCTGCTATTTAAAACGGCATTTACAAAGGCAATTTGTTGTGATGTTAAGCCTAATTTCCTGCTCACAAATCTGCTTGTGCTATGCAGACTTATAATAACTAAATTGTATTTCTGCAATTGCCCAAGTATGGAGTCAAATGTATTCTGACTTTCATTTTTATCCACCGAATAGTAATCAGCTTTTAGATAATTATTTAATGTTTTTTGAAAGTCGGTAAAGAGGTTATTACCTACTGCAATAGATGCTATTTTGTATGAATTGGCTTCGCTGAGAGGTATAATATTATCGAGCGATTTGGCCACTACAATCCCTTGCTTAATTACCTTTTTTATGAGTAAATCTGTGGCGCAACAATTTAAATCTGCGTGTAGATTTTTTAAGGGCACAGGTTGGTAATGGTTTAGTCCGACCCAAAACTTGGTGATTAATATTTTCCTACAAGCTTGATTGATATCAGCCTCGGTAATAAGTCCGTTTTTGAGGTATTCTTTTATCCAGAATATGCTTTGAGGCACATCTTCCACAAAAAGCAGGAGTTCGTTTCCTGCAGCGAGAGCTTTGGCGCTTACCTCACCCGAAGCGGCATAATTGGCTACGCCTTTCATGTTTAGTCCGTCTGTAACCACTAAACCCTCAAAGCCCATTTCTTCTTTGAGTAGTTTTTTTACAGCTAGGGGTGAAATAGAAGAAGCTCTGTTGGTTGCAGTATCTATGGCAGGAACGAACAAGTGACCTACCATTACACTGCCTACATTGTTTTTTATGAGTTCTTTGAAAGGGTAAAGTTCTAGTGAATCTAAACGTTTTCTGTTGCCTGTAATAATTGGAAGTGCATGATGAGAATCTGATTCTGTATCTCCATGGCCGGGGAAGTGTTTTGCAGTGGCAAGAATATGATTGCTTTGCATTCCTTTCATGTAGGCAATGCCGTGTTTAGCTACAATGTATTTGTTTTCACCAAAGCTTCTATCGTTGATAACAGGGTTTGCGGGGTTGTTGTTTACATCTATATCGGGAGCAAAATTTACATGAATGCCTAAACGTTTGCAATGCTTGGCAATTTCTGCACCCATTTCTTCTGTTAGTTCTGGATTATTTGCGGCACCAAGCACCATCTGACGAGGGAAAACAGGTGTGCTATCTAGGCGCATATTAAGTCCCCATTCTCCATCAATACTAACTAGCAGAGGAACTTTGGCTTGTTTCTGATATCTGTTGGTAAGTACAGCTTGTTTGTGAGGGGTACCTTTCATAAACATTAACCCGCCAATTTTTTGTTCACGAACAATTTTTTCAACCTCGTTAAGGTAATTGCTATCTCGTTGAGACCAAACGGCAATAGTCATTAATTGAGCAATTTTTTCATCGAGGGTTAATTGGTTCATGATTGAATCTACCCAAGGATAATTTTTTTGCCAATTAATAGCGTAACTTTGTGCATGAGAATGCAGAGAGAAGAGCAAAGCCCCAACGAATAAAAATGTAGGTTTAAGGTGTCGAATCATTTGAGTTTACAAAATAGCACAATAAACAGCAGATTAAGATATTTAGATTGAACAACTTATTAACGAAATGTTGGTTGAAAATTCTCTTTGGTTCAGAAAAAACTAAAAAAAAGATTGATTTGCATTTGAAATGAGCGCCAAGATAAAATTATTACCCGACCATGTAGCCAGCCAAATTGCGGCCGGTGAAGTTATTCAGCGCCCTTCTTCTATTGTAAAGGAATTGCTAGATAACTCTATTGACGCCTCTGCTAGCGAGATAAATCTGTACGTAAAAGATGCAGGTAAATCTTTGGTTCAGGTGGTAGATAATGGGGTTGGAATGAATGCATTGGATGCCAGAATGTGTTGGGAGCGACATGCAACATCGAAGATTGCGCAAACCGAGGATATTTTTAAGATAAATACCATGGGTTTTAGAGGTGAGGCTTTGGCTAGTATTGCTTCTGTGGCTCAGGTAGAGATGAAAACCTGTACGGAGGATGATGATTTAGGAACTTATTTGTTGATTGAAGCATCTCAGGTAAGAAAACAAGAGCCTGTTGCAGCACCAAAAGGCACTAGCATTTCTGTCAAAAATTTGTTCTTTAATATTCCAGCTAGAAGAAACTTTTTGAAATCTAATCCGGTTGAATGGCGCCATATAGTGGAGGAGTTTAACAGAGCTTCTTTAGCAAATCCAAACATTCATTTTAAGCTTTTTCATAATGATGAGCTTCAAATGGATTATGTTTCTGGGGATTTGGCCTCCAGAGTTTGTGATGTGTTCTCTGATCGTAAACCTGAAGATTTGATAATTTTAGATGAGCAAACAAGTATTATTAAAGTAAGTGGATTTATTGCTAAACCAGAGTTTGCCAAACGCATAAGAGGGGAGCAATATTTGTTTGTAAATAGGAGGTTTTTTAAGGATAATTACCTTAATCATGCCATCAATAATGCTTTTGAAGGAACGATAAGTAAGGAGCAGTTTCCGCTGTATGTAATTCAAATGGAAATAGACCCAGCACAGATTGATATAAATATTCATCCAACTAAAACTGAGGTTAAGTTTGAAGATGAAAAAAATGTATATCAAATTCTAAGAGCGGTGGTAAGAAAGGCATTGGGTAATTATGCTAACAGTCCGGCAGAGGCAAACTTCGACGACAATAGATTTATTCATTCGCAATTAAACTTTAGTCCGCGCGAAACCCACGAAGATCTGCATAAAAGTGTTGGTTCAGCCAAGCCAGATTGGGGAACCTTTAAAGAGAGTTACCAGCAGCAGCGAAATCAGAATACCAAGAATTGGGAGAGTCTTTTTCCGAAGCAGGTTTCCATTCCAAGTGTTGATCAAGTGCCAGAAAGTATGCTGGTTCCAACGGAAGAAATAAGCGATGTAAGAGTGTTTTTTCAGCTGAACAATCAGTATATTGTTACGCCTATAAAAAGTGGTTTGATGCTCATACATCAACAAGCTGCACACGAGAGAATTTTGTACGAACGCTATTTGCAGGCGTTAGAACAAAACCCAATTGTTAGTCAGCAATTACTTTTTCCTAAGGTGGTAAATTTGGCTTTAGGTGATGAGCTTATCTTAAACGAAATCTTGCCAGAAATGGGTGCATTAGGATTTACAGTAAACTCTTTTGGGAAAAATTCGTTTGTTATTAATGGTTTGCCAGCAGAGTTACATTTGGAAGACGAACAGGCCTTGTTAACTGGAATTATAGAGACGTATAAAAGTCAGCAAGTACTAGAAGACAACAAGAACAAAAATGTAGCAAAAACACTGGCAAAGCGAGCGGCAATAAAGATGGGAACTCGTTTAAAGCCTGAAGAAATGAATAAATTAGTTGATGAGTTGTTTGCCTGCTCTGAGCCTCAATTTTCTCCAGACGGAAAACCTTGTGTAAGCAAGTTAACCTTACAAGATATTAGTAAAATGTTTTAACAAATTATATCAAAGAAATTCATGTATCAATCGCACAGACCAGGAAATTTCTCAAGTTTTCCTCCCGTAGTAAAAAACTTACTTATTATAAATGCTATATGTTTTTTGGCATATATTGTTTTACAAGGAAGGGGAGTTATTAATTTAAACCAAACGCTTGGATTGTACTATCCTGAATCAACTCATTTTAGGCCATTTCAAATAATTACCCATGTTTTTATGCATGGCTCCTTTATGCATCTCTTTTTTAATATGTTTTCTTTGTGGATGTTTGGGAGTGTATTAGAAAACTATTGGGGTCCGAAGCGCTTTTTTATTTATTATTTTGTTACAGCATTTGGAGCGGCAGCTTTACATATTGGCGTAAATGCCTACGAGGTATATCAAGTAAAGCAGCAGGTATCGGCGTTTTTGGTTCAGCCAGATTACGATACTTTTTTTAATATGATACAATCTGATAATTTCTTGGCAAATGATAGCAGGGTAGCCGATTTTTTAATGGGTTGGAAGGCAAATCCGGGCAGTGAAGAATATGTAACAGGGGCCAAGGAGATAGTAGATTTTATGATAAGCAAGAAGATGAATGTGCCGGTGGTGGGCGCTAGTGGGGCGGTTTTTGGT
>JAKRSG010000038.1 GCA_022402405.1 Bacteroidia bacterium
CAGGTGAGTGGATTGGTGCTTGGGGTTTAACAGAAGCAAATACCGGTAGCGATGCTATGCGCATGCAATGTGTAGCCAAACAAGATGGAGATTATTGGGTGTTAAATGGTAGCAAAAACTGGATTACCCATGGTATTACTGGTCATGTAGCCGTTGTATTAGCCAGAACGGGAGACCTATTAGATAGCAATGGAATTACAGCATTTGTTGTAGAGAGAGGAACTCCAGGTTTTTCTGGTGGCAAAAAAGAGAATAAGTTAGGTATGAGAGCCAGTGAAACGGCTGAGCTTATTTTCGAAGATTGCCGAATTCATAAAGATAATGTATTAGGCAATGTGGGCGATGGTTTTAAACAAGCCATGAAAGTGCTTGATGGTGGTAGAATCTCTATTGCTGCATTGTCATTAGGTATTGCAAAAGGTGCATACGAAGCTGCTCTTAAATATGCTAAAGAACGTCACCAATTCGGACAGCCAATCGCTAATTTCCAAGGCATTTCGTTTAAGTTAGCTGATATGGCTACCAGAATTGAAGCCGCTGAGTTGTTAATTTATCAGGCAGCAGATAGAAAGAATAAAAATCTTAGCGTTAATAAAGAGGGCGCAATGGCTAAATATTATGCAAGTGAGGTAGCCGTTTGGGCCTCAACTGAAGCTGTTCAAATATTTGGTGGATATGGCTACACGAAAGATTTTCCAGTAGAAAAGTTTTATAGAGACTCAAAACTTTGCACTATTGGTGAGGGTACCAGTGAAATTCAAAAGCTGGTAATCTCAAGAGCTGTATTGAAGGATTAAGCCTTGCAAAGGGTTTGTCATTTCTCTTCCGTTCATCATGTCTGGGATACACGTGTATTCTATCGCGAATGTGTATCGCTAGCTAAGGAATATCAAGTTACCTTGATTGCCATCGGAGATGAGGGTAACTACTCAAAATTAGGTGTCAATGTTATTGCTGTAAATAAGCCCCAGAATTTCATTGAACGATATCTTTTTACCATTTTCAAAGTATTTTTTCTAGCCATAAAACAGGAGGCAAGTTTGTATCATATTCATGATGCAGAGATGGTTCCATTTGGAATTATTCTCCGAATACTTGGAAAGAAGGTGATATATGATATCCACGAAAATACACATGATGATATTCTTTTAAAAACTTGGATTCCTCTTAAAATTCGAAGCTTTATTGCCTCTTTGTACAATATTCTGCTTTGGTTTGGCTCCAAGTTTTTACACTATATAGTAGTAGTGGCTGAACCAAAATTTTTACCTAAATTCTTTGTAAACGAATCTAAAGCTACTATCATTCAAAATTTTGCAGATATAGATGATTACAGTAATTTTTTAGTTGAAAAGAGGTCTGCCATAAAAGTAAATAACCTATTTTACGTAGGAATGATAAAAGATATGTATTATGATATATATCCGGTGTTAGACTCATTAAGAATTTTGAAAAGTAGGGGTGTGAATTGTCACCTGCACATAATAGGTTATTTTGGAAAAAACAAAGAAGCCAATTTAGAAACATATACATTTTGGGAAGAGGTAAAGTCTATGGTAACCTTTTATGGTTTTTTGGAGACAGCCAAAGCATATCAAATTTCAACCAAATGTAAAATTGGATTGTGTATTAAAAACCAACCTGAAGAAATGCTAGTTTCACATGAAAGGAAATTTTTTGAATATATGTGTATAGGTTTACCATCCATTTTTTGTAATCAAAGCATATATAAAGATTTAAACGAAAAGCATAATATCGGAATCTCCATAAATATTTTAAATCCATCTGAAATAGCAGAAGCCATTGAATTTTTATTGTCTAATCCAATTGTGTTAGATGAAAAATCATCTAATTCTTATCAAACTGCTATGCATACATTTAATTGGAAAATGGAATCAAAAGTTTTGTTAAAATTGTATAAATCTTTATTAGAATAGTGTTTTCTAATTGATTTATTTTTTATATTGATTTTGGTTCAAATTGGGATGCAGCGCTTATTTTTCCCAAAATGGTTGTGCTTTTGCGACATTTCAAACAGCAACTCAAAAGGTTTTTTTTGTTTTTTACCTGATTTATATAGCCATTTGTCATTTTTCCATCGTTCGAAATGCTTGTAAATTTATTTTCATGATTAATTGTGTACTTAAAAAACCTTTTTACTCAACCATATTTTTATCATTATGAAGCAAATTTTACAAAAATTCAGTCAGATTTCAGTCTTCCTGTTTTTATTCGCATTAACAACATTTAGCAGTGTTAATGCACAAACGGTAGTCACTATTAATTCGGGCACGAGCGACGTTAAAGTCTGCTCAGGGAATTTCTCGGTTAATGTCTATTTCGAAAATCTTGTGGATGGAGGTTTGTACGAATTGTACTGGAATTCTTTATTAATTGGTACTTTCAACGAAGCTTTATCCATGACTAATTTAACTGCAAATGCTGTTAGAGATCAAACAGATATTACCACTGCTGGTATCAGTCAATTTGGAGCAAAGTTGATAGAAATATATGGTGTTCCTCAGCCTGGTCAGCCTATAGTTTCAAGCGGACCAACTTTTGCTTTTGGAGCAGGAGTTTTACCCACCGCTGGAGCAATTACTGGAGCCTCATCAGTTTGTTTGGTAAAGCAGACTACCTTAACTGCAAATGCAAGTGGAGGTTCTGGTACTTATACTTCATACAGCTGGAATTCTGATAATGGAAATGCAGGTGTGAGTGGAACAAATAATACTACAGAGGCAATAGGTTCTTTTATTGGTTCTTCAGATATTACTTACACTGTTACCGACAATCATGGATGTACTTCCAATCCTTCTGCAGCGTTCAATATAACTGTTAATTCTTTACCATCGGCACCTCTTGCAGGAAATGTTACTGCTACTTATGATGGAGCTGTAAAGACTGGAACCGCTACCCCAGGTACTAATGAAACTATAGATTGGTATACAGCTTCAACAAATGGTACACCAACTACAGCACCAAGTAGAACTACCGTTGGTACCACAACAGCATATGCCGAAGCTAGGAATACCATAACAGGTTGTGTAAGTTCCTCAAGAACTCAAGTTGATGTAACTATTACCCCGAAAGGTTTAACCATAACAGGTTTAACTGGCGATAATAAAGTATATAATGGCACTACTGCAGCAACAGCGAGCGGAACAGCAGAATATTCTGGATTAGAAAACGGTGAAACATTTGCAGTATCAGGAACCCCTGTTTATACCTTTGCAAGCGCAGGTGTTGCAAATGGAATAACAATTAATACATCAGGTTTCACTGCCCCAAGTGCCAATTATACCTTAACCCAACCAACCTTAAGTGGAAATATTACAGCAAAAGGTTTAACCATAACAGGTTTAACTGGCGATAATAAAGTATATAATGGCACTA
>JAKRSG010000371.1:0-1615 GCA_022402405.1 Bacteroidia bacterium
ACAAAAACTACTAGGTGATAAAGAAGGTTTGGTTCAATCTTTAACAGTAATAGGTGCTGTTTATGTAGACAGAAAGGAATATCAAAGAAGTTTAGCCATATTTCACGAATCTGTTAATTACTCTACCGAATTAGCCAACCTAAATGGAATAATAGTTGGAAATATTAATTTAGGTGAGGTTTATTTACATCTAAACAAACCAGACTCTTCTCTGTATTTTTATAAAAATGCTCTAAAACTATCCATCGAAACACAGGATTTCCCTAGTGAGGGTATTTCCAATAACGGAATTGGTAACGCATACATAAAATTAGGGTTGTATAAGCAAGCGCTGCCTTTTAATCAAAAAGCAAATAAATTGAGTAAGGAAATTGGAAATAAAGTTCTCGAATTTGAATCTGCTAAATCTCTTGGTATTATTTATGAAAAATTAAATAATCCTGTTAAAGCACTTGCTTATTATAAATCTACATTAGCTTTAAAAGACAGCATTTTTAATGAGGAGAATGCTCGTAAAACGCACAAAATTGGCTTTGATTACTTGCTAGAAAAAAAGCAAAATGAAATCGCCTTGTTGAAAAAGGATAAATCTATTCAAGAAGCCAAAAACGATTGGAATAGACTTTTTACCTTTGTGCTAATTTTCATCATCGCAGCCCTATCCTTGTTCGCATTCTTCATAAATAAATATCGCTTAAAAGAAAAATCTGCCAAAGATTTAATTTGGAAGCAAAAGGTAGAAATTGAAAAACAAGCCAAAAATTTAGAAGATCTTAACTTAATCAAAAATAAAACGCTTTCTATTCTATCTCACGACCTACGCAATCCTGTTGCTTCTCTTACTAATGTGGTAGAGTTAATGGATGAAAACGTGTTATCTGAAGAAGATTTTAATAGCCTAAGAAGCAATTTTAGAACTCAATTAAAATCCCTGAATATCCTTTTAGATAACACGTTAAATTGGGCAAAAAGTCAGATGACAGGCGAAATAAAACCCAATAAATCAACTGTTTTTGTTAATGATATCATTAAACAAAATATTGATTTATTTACTCAGTCATGTACAACAAAAGAGATCATTATAAAAACAATTCTTCATGAAAACCTGAGCGTTAATGTAGATAAAAACCATCTCGATATAGTGGTTCGAAACATCCTTTCTAATGCTATCAAATTCACTAAACCTGGCGGCCAAGTTTTGGTTCAGACCAGAAATGAAAACAATAAAATACTTATAGAAATTAAAGATAGCGGTATTGGAATGAGTAAAGAGCAATTAAATAACCTTTTTACAAACGGCCAAAAGCAAGGTAATTATGGAACTGCTGGAGAATCTGGTACAGGCATTGGACTAATCTTATCTCACGACTATATCCAAAGAAATGCTGGTGAACTTATCGTTACAAGTAAATTGGGAGAGGGAACAAGTTTTATTATTTCGCTTCCAGCTTAAATACCAATAAAAAAGGCAGAAAACACTTAGGTCTTCTGCCTTTTTTAGTAACAATATAACTAACTAGTTAACCAATAATCTTACGGTTTGAACCGACTGGTCATTACTGATTCTAATCAAATACAATCCTGTTTGAACTCCTGAAAGGTTTATACTTGAATC
>JAKRSG010000371.1:1625-5058 GCA_022402405.1 Bacteroidia bacterium
GAATCGTCTTGATTGATGGTTTTATTTATAAGCGTTTTGCCACTAAAATCCATTAAACTTACTTCGTAATTTGTATTATCTGAAAGCTCAAAGTTTACCAATTCATTGGCTGGATTTGGATAAACACTTACATTAATCAACTTGGTTATTGATGAAAGTCCAGTACCCAATTTAATATTCATTTTGTTAAACACTATAACACCTGTACTAGAACCTCTAAAGGCCTCGAAGACTAATTTATCTTCTCTATTAGAAGCATTCTTAGTAAAGAAGGTTAAAGAGTCGTACACCACAAAATTTGGCTGGCCAGGACCAGGATTTTCTTTCCAATCTGTTCCAATTCCGGTTAAATTGTGTGCATATACACCTGGCACCGCATCTGCTGTTGCTACACCTTGTACACGAGATGTTAAGGTATTAGGATGCGAGAATACTCCAGTGTTTGTAGAGAATATTGTTTGTCCGAACTGAGTATAATCAGCGCCGTAACGAGTAAACAAAATATCCCATTTCTCGCTTGGTTCTCTGTCATGTGTACTATCGTTTAACAAATTGTGATAAGCAAACAATTTACCAGCATATCGTGGTTTGTTGATAGTAATTGTTCTGCTATTACTACCATCGATATTTGCATAGGTAAATATCCAAGAAGTGTCGAATGCCAATTTATCGATTTTAATTTTCTTAAATGTGCTAGTTTGATTTTGACCACTGCCTTGTGTAATTCTTACCAAAAACATTTTGGTAGCTTCTAAATCATGTGTAACTTGAGAATATTCACCCCAACCAAAGTCAAAGCCATTAGTTGAATCTCTGTATGCATTTAAAGCACCTACATCCCATGTGTTTGCGCTATTATGCGGGTTGATCCAAGCTCTAAAGCCAGTAGTATCAAAATTGGCAAAATCAGCAACATCGTTAGGAGAAACAAATACGCTTACACCACGACCTTCGTTTGCTAAAATGGTAGTAGAACGCATAACATTTAAAGGTGGAGCAGCATTTCTAATAGCAAATGCTAAATGCCAATTTGAACCTCTTACTGTTGCCACTTCACCCTTCTCCATGTTGTAGAAAACATCGTTAGGATAAGTTTCTAATGTAACAACCAATGGAGCTGTATTTGCTCTTCTAAAACTAATGACACCTGTAGAAGAACCACTGAAACTATTAAACACCAATTTGTGCTCTAAGTTAGCCGCATCTTTGGTAAAATAACTAAGCGAATCTATAATCAAAAAGTTAGGCTGGCCCGGACCAGGATTCTTCTTCCAATCTGTACCTATTCCGGTAATTTTATTAGTATATACGCCTGGAGTTGATAAAGCAACTGGAACTCCACTTACCATGGATGTGCTTATACTCGGGTGCGATAATACTCCCGTATTAGATGAGAAAATGGTTTGTCCAAACTGGGTATAAAACGCCCCATATCTAGTAAATAAGATATCCCATTTTGTATTTGGCTCTCTGTTCATGGTAGAGTCTGTTAGCAAGTTATGGTAGGCAAACAACTTATTGTTAAATCCAGATTTATCAATATGCATAGTCACGCTATCTGTATTGTTGATATTTGCATAAGTGAATGTCCAAACAGAATCTTTCATTAATTCCTGAACCCACAGTTTTTTATAATGATGAACCGCTGTTTGTCCGCTACCCACAGTAATTTTAACTAAATAAACTTTGTTGCCGGTAATATTATGAGAAACCATATCGTAGGTTCCCCAACCAAAATCAAAAGGATTACTTAAATTACGATTTGCATTTAACGCACCTACATCCCAAGAACTATCGCTGTTATGAGGGTTTGTCCAAGTAGAAAAGGATGCTGTATCAAAATTCTCCCAACTATGGTTGCTTTGATAAACGCTAACACCTCTACCTTCGTTAGCCAAAATGGTAGCCGATTGTAAAAATCTGTTTGGTGGCAAAGCTTTACGAACCGAGAATGCTAAGTGCCAATTATAACCTACTACAGTTGTTTTGGCGCCATTTTGCATGTTGTAGTAAACATCATTTGGATAGGAAAATCCAGCTGTTGGCGACCCCAAAGAGATAGAATCCAATACTAATGGTCGTGGATTTTGTTGTGTAATTGGTCTTCCAAGTGATATGGAATCTTTTACTATTTGAGCCAAAAGCACGGATTGAACCAATGCTAATACTGCTACAAGTAAGACTTTTTTCATGATTTATAATTATTAAATTGAATTGTGGGTGCAAAGAAACCACTCTTATTATTGGCAATAAAAATTGGTAAGGCCATTTTACTGGATTATGACATATTGCAAATAAATAGGCTCTGAAAGGCTGATAAATGTCAGTTTTTGCACTTATTGCAAACCAACGATAGCTCAAAACTGAAATTAACTATCAAATTTTTCACAATTTGCCTTATTTAATTATGTTAGGGTAGCTAAATTGATTTATCATTGTGGTATAAAATTTACATACATATGAAAAAGCTGTTATTCACCCGATTATTTATTTTGCTTGTTTTAGGAATTAGCGTTGTTAATACACAAGCACAATCAAAAAAACCAAGTATCGCTGTACTCAACATAGATACTAAGGGCATTCCACTCGACCCAAACCAAATGGGCAATTTAGCTAGAATCTCACTTGAAAAACTTGACCGATTTGAAGTATTAGACCGATACGAATTGATAACCTTAATAGATAAGAATAATTTAAATGTAGCCAATTGCTACGGTAAATCGTGTTTAGTTGAGGTTGGAAAAACGTTAAAACTCGATTATATGTTCACAGGTAGTGCTGAGTTAATTGGCCAAACTATCCTATTAACATTTAAATTAATAGACGTAAAAAGTGACGCCATAGAATCTACTGAAGTTATGGAATTCTTGAACCTACCTTTAGAATTAGGGTCGATGACAGAAATAACCATAAACAAAATGTTTAAACGCCCCGTTAATAATGAATTATTACTTAGATTAACCAAAAAATTCGACTACGAAAACACCTTAAACAATCCCAATAAAACCTATTTAAACTTACAAGGTGCTAGATTTGGATATTCTTTTGTGTTCGGTCAAATGGCTGATAGATTCTCTGGCAGTGAAGAATTTGGCGGATATAATATTAATCCATCGTTCTTCCAATTTGGTTATCAATTTGAAAAACAATATCTCAACGAGGGTAAATTTCAAGCTCTATTTGAATTTATTCCTATGATTTCTGGTATTGAGCAAGGATTATTTGCTCCAAGTTTTACCCTCCTTAATGGGTTCAGAAATAATGTTTCTGGTTGGGAAATTGCAGTAGGTCCAAGTTTCGGATTTTCTAGAATGGGTGATAGATATTTAGTAGATGGAAATTATTACTCTGAAAGTCAATTAAAAGAAGACAGATATAAACCTATAAAAGATAGAATTACAGCAGACAGAACTCGTCCTCAGTCTGTAATTGA